>CAZLCL010000019.1:0-16162 GCA_964558315.1 uncultured Candidatus Saccharibacteria bacterium | reverse complement strand
ATTTTAAATTTACGATACTGACTCGGCTCTTTTTTGCCTTCAATAATTACAGACATACTGCCAACCGCATGTTGACCAAAAATGTTTGAGATGTCATAAGCTTCTATCCGTTTAAACAAAATTTTTGCACTTTCAAAATTTTGATCTCTTATACCAATCGCCACCTCTCTTAAATGCTCCAAAGAAAATACCTTATCTCTAATTTTCGCCGCTTTCTCATATTCCACATTTTTTGATTTATTTAGCATTTCGCGTTTTAATTTTTTGATAATTTGCTTTTTTTGTCCTTTTAAAAAATCTTTAAGCATTTTAATTTGCTCGCAATATTCTTTCACACTTACTTCTTTAGCGCATGGCCCCAAACACAAACCGATATCACCGTATAAACAAGTTCGCTGTCGTTTTTTATAACTGCTAAATTTATTCTCCGAACAATCGCGATAAGGAAAAAGTTTCCGTAAATATTTTAAAGATTTTTTTAATAAATCACCCGATGGATAAGGGCCGAAAATGTTTCTCTTATTATAACCAATTGCCTTCTCTTTTGATCGGACAAAATTTACTTTAGGATACTCATCTTGACTGAATTCAACCAACAAAAAAGATTTATCGTCTTTTAAAGATACATTATATTTAGGTTTAATTTTTTTTATCAGCTCGGCTTCGAGTAATACTGCTTCGATCTCCGATTCCGTTTCAATTGTTGTAATATCTCTCGCTACTGCCAGCAATAAATCTATTCTTGGGCCTCTACCATGATCTTTAACATAATATGACTTTATGCGATTTTTTAAATTTTTAGCTTTTCCTACATACAAAACAACCCCCGTGTCAGAGATAAACTGATAAACACCGGGGGAGGTTGAAATTTGTGCAAAATCTGGCCTAAATAACCGTTCCATGCAGATAATCTATATCATTTAATATGATCTTGCAAATACTGCAATATGTTTAGCCTCTTTATTGCAATAAACGCATTTCTCTGGTTGTTTTGATTGGTCAAATGGTAAACACCGAATAGTGGCCTTTGTTTCACTATTAATTTTTTGTTCACATTCTGCCTCTCCACACCAGCCAGCGCGAGCGAAACCGACCGCAACCTGCTCTTTTAATTCCTCATAGCTCGTAACATCTTTTGTTCTCTGCTTGGCGAAGCTCTTTGCTCGCTCATACATCTCTTTCTGCATCTCCTCTAATAATTTTTTTGTAAAATTATTAATATCTGAAATCGCTACCTCTTCACTAGCCATAGTATCTCGGCGTGTAATGGCAACCCTAACCGATTCAAGCTCTTTGGCGCCCAGGTCAATACGCAGTGGCACTCCCGATCTCTCCCAATCGAAAAATTTAGGACCTGGCCTTAAATCCCTGTCATCAATTTCACAGCTGATTCCAGCCAAAATTAGAGAGGATTTTATATCATTAGCAGATTTAATTACTAAATCATACTCTTTCTGATCTTTCCAAATTGTCACGATTTTTACTTGGACGGGAGCGATTTTAGGTGCGAGCACCAAGCCTTTATCGTCGCTATGAACCATTATCATGCCACCGATTATTCTGGTGCTTATGCCCCAACTGGTAGCCCTAGCATTTTTTTGCACACCATCGGAATCTAAATACTTTACATCGAACGATTCAGTAAATGATTCAGATAAAAGATGAGAAGTAGCACACTGCAAAGCTTTTCCATCCTGCATCATAGCTTCAATACAATAAGTATGATCTGCGCCTGCAAATCTCTCCGATTCGGATTTTTCGCCAGCCACAACAGGTATAGCCAGATACTCTTCGACAAAATTTTGATATTCCGAATTCATTTGTAAGGCTCTCTCTTTGGCCTGATTTAAATCAGCGTGTAAAGTGTGTCCTTCCTGCCATAAAAACTCCGTAGTCCGCAAAAACATCCTTGTTCTCATCTCCCACCTTACAATATTTGCCCACTGGTTAATTAAAAGAGGTAGATCGCGATACGATTTTACCCATTTTGAGAACATTTCATAAATTATTGTTTCTGAAGTTGGCCTAATTACATAGGGTTCTTCTAATTTTCCGCCACCAGCGTGGGTAACTACAGCACACTCTGGAGCAAATCCCTCAACATGCTTTGCTTCTTTCTCTAAAAATGATTGTGGAATAAGTAAAGGAAAGTAGGCGTTTTTTACACCTGTCTCTTTAAATTTTCCGTCCAATACCTGTTGTATCTTTTCCCAAATGGCATATCCACTAGGTTTTATAACCATGCAACCCTTCACCGGAGCATAATCGGCCATGTCCGCCGCAGAAATTATATCAAGATACCATTGAGAATAATCCTCTTTTCGAGATGTAATTTTATTATCATAAGCCATAGATCACTCCTCCAGTAAAACAACTTTATTTCGTAATAATTTTAGCAACATCGTTATAAGTAACCAAAACAATTAATATTATTAATATGCTAAATCCAATGGTATGAATTATGCTCTCTACATGCTCTTTAATCAATCTTCTTCTGGCAATCGCCTCAGTAATTATAAAAAAGATTCTGCCGCCATCCAAAGCCGGCAAAGGCAAAATATTAATAATTGCCAAATTCACTGATAAAATCGCTATCAACTGCAACACCGCCATAATTCCGATTTTTACTGCCGCACCGGTAGCAACAAATATCTGAACAGGACCGCCAACCTGCTCTTTAACCTGATCATCCGAAAATATTTTAGAAAATAGTTCTGCTACAAATATTAATGTATATTTGGTTATCTCGTAAGTTTCTCTTAAAGCAACATAAGGAGCTTTATACCAGGCTACCCTTACCACCGCGTTGTTTACCGCTGATATACCGAAAGGAGATATTTCTGAACTGCCAAGAGTTACATCTGTCTGAAGATCTTGCCCATCTCTATTGTAGTTAACTTTTATTTGCTTGCTCTGATTTTTTCGAGTAAAATCCGACAGCTCATCAACCGTATTAAAAACTGTTGTCCCACTCTCATTCTGCATTGATTTAATTCGATCAAGCTGTTTGATACCCGCTTTTTCGGCCGCACTATCTGCCAATACATCCGCCACAACAATTTCACTTTGCACCACTTCACCTGGGATATTGCGATAATCTGAAATAATCGGAGACATACCAACAGCAAAACCGACTGACAAAATTATCCAAGCCAATATTATGTTCATTACCACACCAGCCACTGAAACTGCAAAACGAACCAACCTTGATTGATTTTCAAAAGCCCTAGGATCTTTACTTTTTTCCACCTCCCCAAGCATTTTAACATAACCACCTAAAGGCACTGCATTAACACTGTATGCAGTCTCTCCGATTTTCTTAGACCAAATTCTTGGTGGAAAACCGATGGCAAACTCTTCAACTTTTATACCGGTAGCTTTTGCCACTAAGAAATGACCGAGCTCATGGGCTAAAACCAGTAGAGACAGGGTAATTAAAAAAGTGATAATAGTAATTAACATATATTTTTACCAAAGCCTCGATTATTAACAGTGATTACAAACTCATAATTTCTTTTTCTTTTTCGGAAACTGTCTTATCAACTTCCGAATTCATCTGCTCAACTAACTCATTCAGTTTTTTCTCCCCCAAATACTTATCATCCTCAGTCAAATCACCCTCTTTCACCATTTTTTGAATTTTATCCCAAGATTCACCACGAATTGTCCGCAATGATACCTTGGCGGATTCTCCAATTTTTTTGGCGTGTTTAGCCAACTCTGCCCTTCTTTCCTCTGTTAGGGGCGGAAGAGATATCCTAACAAAAGTGCCATCGTTAACCGGAGTAATTCCCAAGTCGGAATTGCGAATTGCCAGCTCAATATCCCCAATAGAGTTTTTGTCAAATGGTTTGATTTGAATAAGAGAGGCTTCGGGAGAACTTAAAGCCGCAACCTCTTTTAACGACATGGTAGAACCATAATAACTAACTTTTAGATCTTCAATCAATGATGTTTTGGCTCGACCTGTGCGAAGTTTTTTTAACTCTTCAGCCAATCTTAAAACAGTTTCGCTCATTTTTTGTTTACTCTCCCTAAGCAATTGTTCCATAAGAAATCCTTAGTTAATTTCCTAATTGATATCTTACAAATCTGGAGATTACAATCTTTTCACCGATTTTTGCGATTAAAGCAGTGAGTAGCTCATTTATAGTTTGCTTTTCATCCTTCACAAAAGGTTGTTCTAAGAGACAAACTTGCCGATAAAAATTTTTCATTCTGCCATCAACGATTTTATCCATAATCTCTTTGGGTTTTCCTTTTAAGTCATCGTTTGATAATAAATCGCTTTTTTCTTTCTTAATGACTTCTTGAGGAACATCTTCTATAGAGATATATTTAGGGTCAAAAGCCGCAATATTAAGAGCAACATCATGAACAAAACTTTGAAAATCTTTATTTCTAGTCACAAAATCCGTTTCAGCCAGAACCTCAACCAACACTCCAATTTTTTGGTCGTGAACGTAAGATTCGATTACCCCTGTTTTAACCTCTCGCTCTGCTTTTTTTGCCGCTCGGTTTATACCTCTTTTCTTTAATAACTCTATAGCCTTGCTCTCATTGCCCCCCGCCTCTTCTAATGCTTTTTTACACTCCATCATGGGGAGATCAGTCTTTGCTCTAAGCTTTGCAATATCAGTTGCTTTGATCATAATTAGTCCTATTAAGTAAAAATAATGAATATGTTATTTGTTTGCTTTGGCTAAAGATTTGCCCTCTTTAATAACTTTAGCAAATAAATTAGCAAAAAGCGAAATTGATTTGGTTGCATCATCATTAGCCGGAATTGGATAGCTAATATCGCTGGGATTGGCGTTAGTATCAACAAGGGCGACGATTGGAACAGATACGGATGCCGCTTCTTTTACAGCATTCTTTTCGTCATGTGCCCCGATTAGAACTAAGACATCGGGTTTTGAATTCATGCCGATCATACCGCCAACTAACCTTTCGCTTTTCTCGATGCTCTTTTGTAGATGAACTCTATCCCTTTTGCGCATTTCATCGAACTCAGGGCTATTTTGTTTAAGTTTCATTCGTTCCAATTTTTTAACGCTCTTTAACACGGTTGAAAAATTTGTTAGCGTCCCACCCAGCCATCTCTCAGTAATACAAAAACAGGAGCAATCAACAGCGGCCTTTTTAACAATTTCTTGAGCCTGTTTTTTTGTCCCGACAAAAACAATATTTTTGCCCTCGCTACTAGCTTTGCGTAAAAACTCAATAGCTTTTTCCAGCTGTTCGGCTGTTTTCTCCAAATTAATAACGTGAACTTTATTCTTGGCGGCAAAAATGTAGGGGGCCATTCTTGGATCCCATCTTGATGTCTTATGCCCAAAATGCACGCCCGCTTCGAGCATCTCCCTAAGTGTAGGTGCTTTAACCATAAAAATCTCCTTCTTTTTTCCCTTTTTAAAGGGCCGCCGCCTCACAAATCCCCAAAGTGGGGAAGAAGCAAATAGAGAGGCGTGTGAATTTAATAAATATTATTTACTTAGGGTATATTACCAGATTATTGATTAATTGTAAACAATGTGATATTATCTATTCGTTCATATTTTTTAAAAAGTTTAAAACAAATTTTATGAAAAAAGATATCCATCCTACTTATCACCAAAATGCAAAAATTACCTGCGCCTGCGGAGCTGTTTTCGATGTCGGTTCAACTATGAGTTCTATTAATGTTGAGATATGTTCCCAGTGCCATCCCTACTACACCGGCAAAGAGAAGCTTTTAGACACAGCAGGGCGCGTAGATAAATTTAAAGCTCGAATGGCAGTAGCACAGCAACACAAAAAAGATATGGAGCAAAAAAAGCTTAAAAATAAAGCCCGCAAAGAAGACAAAAAAGATTCAGATAATAAATAGCTGTTTTTATATAAATAACCGGCAAATTATAATGTCGGTTTTTTATATTATAATTTCAATTAGTGTATAATTTCGCAACAAATATTAACTTTGTGCATTTGCTTTTACGTCGAAACTCTACTACGCAGTTTAAGTTAGGTGATATAATATAACTACGGCATAATCACCAAATAAAAATTAAACATTTTTACCCAAATTAGACAATTAAACATTAGTGTATTATGAACATAAAGCTTGAAGAAATTTTAACCCGCTACAAAAAAATCGAAGAGGAGTTATTAGATCCGCAAAATATCTCTGATTTAGAAAAAATCTCTAAACTCTCTCAAGAAAAAGCCGAACTTGAGCCAATTTCTCAAAAGATTCAAAGATTTTTTCAATTGCAAAAAGAACTCTCAGAAAATAATCTGATAATGGATGGAGAAGATGAAGAGCTAAAGCAGTTAGCCGAAGGAGAGGTCGAAATTATTAAAAATGAGCTGGGGGAGCTTACTAAATTCCTTGAAATAGCGATACTGCCCCAAGATCCCAATGACAAAAAAGATGCGATTATCGAAATTAGACCTGCGGCCGGCGGAGACGAATCAGAGCTATTTTCTGCAGAGATGGTGCGAATGTATATTAGATTCGCTGAAATTAATAATTGGAAAACGGAGATATTATCCTCCCAGAATACCACGATTGGGGGAATAAAATATATCGCATTCTTATTAAATGGACACGGCGTTTATGGAAAAATGAAATATGAAAGCGGTGTTCATCGCGTGCAAAGGGTTCCCAAAACCGAATCTCAAGGCAGAGTCCACACCTCAACTGTAACGGTGGCAGTATTGCCGGAAGCAGAGGAAGCCGATATAGAAATCAAGCCGGAAGATCTGCGTATAGATGTATTTCGTTCCTCCGGCCCCGGCGGGCAAAGCGTAAATACTACCGACTCCGCTGTGCGCATCACCCATCTGCCAACGGGAGTGGTGGTTTCCTGCCAAGATGAAAAAAGCCAACTAAAAAATAAAGCTAAAGCCATGAATATTTTACGCTCTCGCCTGCTTGCTTCCGAGGAAGAGAGATTATCCAAAGAGAGAGGAAATGAAAGAAGATCGCAGATCGGTAGCGGCGACAGAAGCGAGAAAATCCGCACCTACAATTTTCCGCAGGATCGTATTACCGATCATCGCATTAATAAATCCTGGCACTCAATTGATAAAATTCTCTCCGGAGACTTAAGCCCGATTATTGAATCGCTCGTTGAAGAGGATAGAAAAAGAACTCTAGAACTAACTAAATAAATGTGATAAGGTAAAAATAAGCGCTCGGCAGAAAGGATGTGATAACATGCCAATGCCAGAGTGCATGAAAATAGCTCTGCGTCTTCTTAGGGAGGCGCAGAATGCTTCCCTCGAGACGAGCGGGAAGGAATTCGCTCGCTCGGCTAAGGAAGCCCCCCTCGAGCCGGGGGACGAAAAGGCTCGTAAGAAGGACTGGTCTCGGGTTCTTTCCGAGATCAGGGATGCACGCCGGCGCGGCGTTCTGTAAGATCGCCGCGCCCCACCTATATTTTTAATTTAAAGCCAGTCCTTACGCAAAAAATGGAGATCACACTTTCTTGTCCCTCGCTGTGCCCTGTGTAATAAAATGAAGTAGGGTAATGTTAACGAAGTGGGAAGTGTGCTAAAAAATGGCGAGTACCAAAGCTAACATGGACACAACAAGCCGAAGCTTGGGCTCCAATGCGTAAGTATTGAAATATAATAATATTTAATGTCAAAAATAGAGCTAATCAATAAACTTACCCTTGAATTATCTCTGGCCGGCTCACCGACCGCAGAGATCGATGCCAGAGTTATCGTTTGCTACTCGCTTTCCAAATCATTCGAAAATATCATCGCAAATGGAGATGAGCCGATAACCAATGCCCAGTATGCAAAAATTCGCCGTCTTGTTCGCCGTCGCAAAAAAGGCGAGCCGATCGCATATATAGTTAAAAATAAAGAGTTCTACGGCACAAATTTTAAGGTTAATAAACATGTTTTGATTCCCCGCCCCGAAACAGAGATATTAGTAGAAAAGGGAATGGAGTTCATCAAGTCGAAAGTTCGCAAAGTTCATCAAGTAAAAGATGGCAGACAATCGCAACAGACAACTGACGACTTGCCACTTACTGTCCTTGATCTCGGAACCGGTAGTGGGTGCATTATAATTTCTCTTGCAAAAAATATTCCACCTTCTATAATTCATAATTCATCATTCAGCATTCAATTTTATGCTTCCGATATTTCCCCAAAAGCTCTTTCTGTCGCTAAATTCAACGCTAAAAAACACGGAGTATACGATAATATACGATTTTTTAAATCTGATTTATTTGATAACTCCAAAATGCCCAAATCGTTCGATCTAATTATTGCTAACCTACCTTATTTAAAACCCACTAGCAAGAATAATAATTATAAGTCAGCGCACACTCTGGGGCTTAATTGGGAGCCAGATATTGCTTTATACGCTCCCGAAAAAGGTTTAAAAATTATCAAAAGACTTATTGGTTATTTGCCTTCTAAACTTACGAAAACCGGTATCGCTTTACTTGAAAGCGATGATTCTCAACAAAAAATAATCAGCGATTTATGTGCTAAACAAAATTTGCAGTTTTCTCGCATAAGTAGCCCTTCGGGCTGGAACGGTTTCTCCAGAATCAATCGTAAGTAATCTATTAACAGGGCTAAACTTTATTATTAAACTCGGCTATTTGCCAAATTGCGTAGCGATTTGTGCACATTTTTTTGTAATAATGTAATTATCCTTATGGGAGTTGACTTTCGGTATATATCAGCTATATTTATAGCGACCGTGCGGAGAAAAGGAGGGAATCGAGTGCCTCAAAAGGGCAAGCGGCAGGGACATTGGTTAGAGCTCACGGATCACTGCCCTATTTGCGGGGCAAAGTGGCACGTGATGTCTGCCAACGTTCGAATCTGTTCCGGAAACGGCAAAAGAAGAGCCAAGACCCACCTGTTCTACCGCAGAAACGGTGTCCAGTGGGAGCTTGGCAAGTAACGATCGCACTCATCCCGCGCCTCGTGGAGTTCTGAGGCGCGGGTTCACGTTTTATTAGCAGATGATTTTTTTGCAGTTTGTTAAGATAACCGAATTTTTAATGCAAAAATTTATAAATATTAGACTATTTTTACCGACCCGATAAAACAGCAAAAAAATCGAAAATTATCAGCGCTAATTCTATTGCAACTCCTCCAAGGTGACTTTAGCTGTTTTTTCGTTACCTTTTGACAGAATTTTTAAAGTTATCTGATCTCCGACTTTGTATTGAGAGATTAAAGAAACTAAACCATGATCAGAATCTACTCTCTCTCCATTAACTTCGAGAATAATATCATTCTCTAATAAGCCAGCTTTGTCTGCAGGTGATCCGGGAACTACAGCAACTTGGCCCAAACTACTACCCCGCACAACTAAGGCTCCATAATCCACGCTCAAGTTGTTTTGTTCGGAAATATCTTTTGTGACCATAACATATCTCACCCCTAAATATGGACGAACAATTTTCCCCGTTTGTTTGATACTCTCTATAGCACCCTTGACCGTGTTTATAGGAATAGCAAAACCGATCCCTTGAGCGTTAGAGGCCATTGCCGTATTTATTCCGACAACCTGACCGCTTAAATTTACCAACGGTCCTCCTGAATTACCGGAATTTATGGCGGCATCGGTCTGAAATAAATTATCTAAAGTTTCTGAATTCTGGCCGGTCGAATCACTGGCATTGATTTGGCGATTTTTGGCCGAAATTACTCCTACCGTCACTGTATTTTGAAACTGCCCTAAAGCGTTACCGATTGCCACCACCCACTGTCCTATCTCCATATTATCTGAGTCGCCAAGTTCCACTACCGGCAAATCTTTAGCTTCAATTTTTATTACCGCAAAATCCAAATAAGGATCTTTTGATTGCACCTTAGCATCGTAGCTTTTGCCATCCGCTAAAACGACCGTATATTCAGTATTTTCGTCCGATACCACATGCTTATTAGTGATAATCAAGCCGTCACTAGTTATAATAAAACCGGTGCCAGCCCCAGATGATTCATAAGTTCTGCCAAATAAATCTTGATATACTTGCTTCGAAACAACTGAAACCACCGAAGGCGATACTTTTCCGGAAGTTTCTATTATGGCGTTAGATTCCTCAAGAACAATTTTTTCAGTTGTAGTTGTGCTAATTGGTAGCTCTACCGCATTTTTTACCCCAAGCTTTTCGGCTAAATTGCCGTTATCATACGATAAAAGATATATACTGCCCAATCCGCCCACCAAACCCACAATTAAGCTCACAAAAACCACTACTGCGGCTAAACCAAACGGTCTGCCACGATATTTTTTTGTCGGCTGTTCGCTCTTTTCTTCATAATTTTCGAAAATAATTTTTGCCATTTTACCTCGCTTCTATTTTGTATTTAATTTTTTATCTGATAGCTAATACTATGTAATCATTTAAAACTTAAAAATAGCTGAGTTTTATTTGATTTGAGCGTTAATAATTTCTGTAACAATTTTTGGGTTGGCTCTACCTTTAGTTTCCTTCATGGCCTGACCGACAAAAAACGCTAATAATTTCTTTTCACCCTTTTTTAATCTGTCTGTCTCAGCTTTGTTGTTGTTTAAAATTTTCATAATAACCTTTTTCAACTCTTGATCATCGGATATCTGCTCTAAACCTCTTTGAGCCACTATCTCTTTGGCCTTCTTTCCGCTTTTTACCATTTCAGAAAAAACCTCTTTAGCCATAGTTGCCGATATTGTTGCTGATTTTAACAAATCTATTAAACCAGACAAATTATCAATAGGCACACGCTTTTTATATTCGCTGTAAGAGATTCCGCAAACAGTAATTTGAGCGTTAACCTCCTCTGCCACCCATAACACCAGCTCCTTGCTTAATTGCTGACTTTCAATTACATACCAAGCATGTTCGGGATTATTAATAATTTTATCCGCAATATGTCGAGGAATTTGATTTTTAGCCAAAAGAATGTGAAGCTGATGAGGCAAATATCCTATACTCGCTTTTATTTTATTTAAATCAAAGTCCCATTCCCCATTTTTGATTTTTGATTTGTGGTTTCCAATTCTAATTGTTGGCACATCCGGTTCGGGAAAATAACGATAATCGCTTGCCTCCTCCTTTTTTCTTTGAGCAAAAGTGATATCTTTATCGCTATTATAGCCACGAGTTACCTTGGTTAGCTTTTCCGGCCAGTCTTGGTATTTTTCTCTTAATCGTTTTTCTTCAATTAAAAGCGCTTTTTCCACAAACTTGAATGAGTTTAAATTTTTAATCTCCACAATCTCCGACATCTCCGGCTTTGTTTTTTTGTTGCTTGAGATCTTGCTAATAGAAATATTTGCGTCACAACGCAAATGACCCTTCTCCATTTCGGCTGAGGATACTTTTAAATAACGAATAATCAGTTGTAATTGTTGTAAAAATTCCCTAGCCTCAGCAGGTGATTCAATACACGGCTCTGTTACAATCTCCATTAACGGGGTTGAGGCACGATTAAGATCAACTAAAGAATTACTGCCCCTATGCACTAGCTTCCCCGCATCCTCCTCCAGATGTATCCTATTCAATACTACTACTTTTTCCTTTCCATTTTCACCTTTTACCTTAAGTTCTCCTCCCACACAAAGTGGCTGATCATATTGTGATATTTGATAGCCTTTCGGAAGATCCGGATAAAAATAGTGTTTTCGATCAAATTTTGAAATTTCCGGTATTTGGCAATTAAGAGCTAAACCAGTTTTGATTGTCCATTCTATGGCTTGGTGATTGGCAACCGGTAAAGTGCCGGGCATTCCCAAACAGCGTGGGCAAACATTTATATTTGGTTTTGCCTTGTCGGAATCGTTATCACAACGACAAAACATTTTGCTTTTTGTAGCTAGTTGGACATGGATTTCAAGTCCGATTGTTGTTTTAAAATCTGTCATATTGAATTATCCTAACTTATTATGTTCTTTTTTTTGCTTGCTCAGATACAGTTATATCTTCTCCTTCGTTTGGATTAACCCCCTGAATTCCTGGAGGGAAATAATTTGATACATTTTTCCGTCTCAGCCCTGATTCGCAGCGATCTCTAATCATCTGAAGATTCGTATATTTTGCAAAATTTTTCTTGTCTAACGGAATATTGCCTTGTTTAATCTCATTTAGGGCGTATGATAAAAACCTTGTCTCAAAATCATCGGCACTCTTTAGCTTATCGGGAATAGCGTCATACTCCTCTTGTAATTGTTCTGTCAGCTCTGCCACATCTTCTTGTCTAAACCGGGCCAAACCTCCAACACGATCAATTCCTATAATATCAGCAATTATATTTATTCGTTTTAGCAAGGGCTTAAGATTGAATTTATCTTCTCTAAAAAATACATCTTCCCCGTTACTATTCGGGAAACGACGAAGATAGAGACCCTTGAAAGTGTCATAATCTGCCCCTAACAAACTAATTTTGTTTTCATCTTCGCCGGTTCTACTAATGCCATATTCATTCATATGCACCCGTCAAATTATTTTGAATACTATCCCCGAATTTGTGCTAACAAGATGTGTCTCTTGTATCCATCTATTCTTCCAATATCTTAATAGCTACTAGACTCTTATCTGATCTAGCAACTTATTAATTGCTGATTTAATATAGGGGATAGAGATATCATCTTGGCTATGAGCCACAGCATTGCGTATCTTGTGCCCCTCCCATATTGATTGATAAGAATTTGCATCCATATAAGGTTCTGCACTTCTTAGGCGATCGGCAAAAGTTTCTCCACTATATCCTTTTAATTTAAGCATATGATCAAATAATTTATCAGCTTCCATAAGGGCATGTTTTAATTCATAAACATTTTCTGATTGTAAGATATTGCTGATTTCTCGCTTTTTAATTCGCACCTGCTCAATATTCGTATTGGATATTTTAGCCCGACCTTTTTTGCCTTTTTTAAAGGGAAAAGTTACAAGCCACCAAATCGCCTTAAGCAGTCCAACAAATACCGTTTCAATTATTGTTGCACCATCATTCTTGTAACTTTTTTTATGATAGCTGTGCGATGCCATTTATTTTATCTCGATTGAATTAATTATTACTGGACTTGTCGGTTTATTGTCCTGTTCGGTTGTGCTAACCTCCGAAATAGCAATAGCTACATCCATACCCTTTTTAACCTGACCAAAAACCGTATGTCTGCCATCTAAGTGTGGCATGTCCCCGCCTGTTACAATAAAAAATTGGCTACCGTTAGTATTTGGCCCCGAGTTAGCCATAGCCAGACTTCCTTTTGTCATTTTGTGGGATTTAAGATTATTGTTATATACATAACCCTTTGACTCATAATATTTTTTTACTGTCATCCCAGCCGCCGATTTAAGATCTTCTTCGTTCTCTATACCACTTAAAAAGCTGGCTTCCTCTACGGACAAATTTTCTAATCCCAAAGAGCTAGCGTTGATTTCATCATCAAAAACCTCACTGTATGCTCCTTCGCCACCGGTTCCATCGCCCTTAGGATCTCCGCCCTGTATCATAAAATCTTTTATTACCCTGTGGAAGGTTAAACCATTGTAGTAATTATCTTGTGCATGTTTAATAAAGTTTTGAGCAGTGTTGGGCGCATCTTGGATAAATAATTCGACTGTAATATCACCCATGTTTGTATGCAAAACTGCTTCATCTCGGCCACGATTTTTAATTTTATTTAAGCTCGGCACCAAAAAGGGATATGCGATTATTAATATTAAACAGGCGGTATAAAGCCAAAAACTGCTTCGCCTCCAAAAACCACTCCAATAATCCTTATCATTCAATTTCTTCTGAATTATCTCTTTAACTTTCTTTTCCTCTTCTAGCTTTTTTTGTTTTCGATTTCTCTGATTTTTACCCATATTATTGATGATTAATAACTAATATATTTCAATCGTTTTAATGGAACTTTTTTGTCGCCTCAAAGATTAATGTATTGCTTGTAAGCTAGCTGATTGTAGGATATTTAGGGGTGACTTCAGCGGCTTTTTCAAAAAAACTGGCCGCTGTAAATAACAACTCCTCTCCTAGTTGCGGTGCGATTAATTGAATTCCAACCGGCAAACCAGCTTTGGTAAAACCAGCTGGAACACTGATCGCTGGCACACCTGCCGGATTAATTGGCACCGTATGGATATCACTTAAATACATAGTTAGAGGATCATCGGTTTTTTCCCCAATTTTGAATGCGGCAGTAGGGGAGACTGGCGTTAAAAGAATATCTACCTCTTTATAAACCCGCTCAAAATCGGCTTTTACCAAGCTTCTTACCTGCTGAGCTTTTTTATAATAAGCATCGTAATATCCCGATGATAAAACGTAATTTCCCAACATAATTCGCCTCTTGGCTTCGTCCCCAAAGCCATCTGTTCGGCTCTTAATATATACTTCCTCTAAATTTTTGATTTTTGATTTTTGATTTTTGATTTCGGAATGTCCATATCTGATACCATCGAATCTTGCTAAATTTGAGGCAACCTCTGCCGGCATAATAATATAATAAACACTTAAAGCATATTTTACATGAGGCAAGGAAACATTTTTAATTTTTGCGCCGTTTTTTCGAAAAATTTCGATAGAATCTTTAATTATTTTATCCACCTCTTTATCCATACCCTGTCCATAAAATTCCTTTGGGATTCCAATAACCATGCCTTTTATGTCGCGATCCAAATATTTTAAATAATCAGGCACATCTGCTTCTAAAGTAGTTGAATCAAAGCTGTCTCTGCCAGATATTATATTCATTATCATGGCCGCATCTTTTACACATTTGGTCATTGGGCCAATTGTATCTAAGCTGGAAGCCATAGCATTTACTCCGTATCTAGATACTCTGCCATATGTCGGCTTAAGCCCAACTATGCCGCAAAGGGAAGCGGGCTGGCGAATACTACCACCCGTATCTGTGCCCAAAGCCGCCATACACATATTGGCCGCTACAGCGGCGGCGCTACCGCCACTTGAGCCTCCTGGAACTCGCGCTAAATCCCAAGGGTTTTTGGTGATTTTGTATGCGCTTGATTCTGTGCTGGAACCCATGGCAAATTGATCTAGATTGGTTTTCCCTACTAAAACTGCGCCCGCATCCCATAGCTTTTGGGTCGCTGTTGATTCATACTGAGGGATAAAATCATCCAGTATCTTTGAAGCCGCTGTTGTTCTTACGCCCTTTGTATTAAATAGATCTTTAATTGCAACCGGAACGCCATCAATAGGCGAGAGGGTTTTTCTTTGTTGTCTTCTTTTGTCGCTCTTTTTTGCCTGTTCTATAGCAAGCTCTTCGGTTATGGTAATAAAAGCATCGACTTTTGGCTCAATTTGCTTAATGCGCTCAAAACAAGCTTTTGTTAGCTCTAGCGATGTAATCTCGTTATTATTTAATTTTTCTGATGCTGAAAAAAGAGTTAATTTATTCAAATCTTTCATATTGGCCAGATCCTATACTCAATAATCAAAAATATCATATAACTAATCTTGGAACACCTGCGGCACAACAAAATTTCCCTCTTCAAAAACAGGAGCATTTTTTGCGATGTCTTGATAGCTAACCGCCTCTTTTAAAATCTCGTCTTTTTCAGCTACATTTGACAAATCTGCGACCTGTGAAATAGCCTCAACATTATCGCTTTTTACCTCTTTAAGCTCGTTGACATAATCTATTACGCTTGAAAGCTGTTTGGCAAACTTCTTTTTTTCTTCGAGGCTTAACTCAAGTTTTGATAATTTAGCGATGTGCTCCACATCGCTAATTGATAATTTTGACATAAACAAAATTCCTAGATTTATCTATAAGATTTATATTCACTTCTCCTTAATAGTAGCACTTCCTGCTTTAGTTATCAACTTCACAAAGTATATACTTTATGGTATTAATGACTTGCGCCAGCGCCGTAATGCTCTTCCCAAGGAGTGGTCCATCGTGTTAAAGACCGATGCCGATAAGGACTTCGCAAAAGCAAAACGGCTCCTAGAACAATCGGCAGAAGCCGGAAGAAGGAGCCGGGTAGCAAAGAAGGGAGGAGACGGGCTGGCCAGGCAAGCATGTGATCGCGTCAAGCTAGAGAAAGCTTGTGAGGCAACTCTTGCTTCGCCAAGAGACATCACATGGAGAGAAGACCTGTTCTACGGCGGGGCTGTCTCCATCTCCACCACTCGTAGGCGTGGACCCAGAGTGCATATTCCACGCCGTCTGCTGGAAGTATAT
>CAZLCL010000018.1:6218-16927 GCA_964558315.1 uncultured Candidatus Saccharibacteria bacterium | reverse complement strand
CAATTTTATTAGGGTCAACATTGTAACTTTCAACAATGTCTTTTTTACTAGTTTCCGATATGGAGATAATCTCGGCAGAATTCTTTACGGCTGACTTCATTACAGCGCTAAAGGCTAATTTCTTGTGCAGTTTCTCGCGATGTAAATGTCCGAAAAGAGTTAAATCATGGATTGTAACCACAAATTTGCCCCGATAAAGGATCGGGTGATTAAATTGAATGAAATGCACCAGATCAAATTTCTCTATATTTAAATATTTAAGTAGCCTCGTCTGCTCACCCAGACTATAATGAGCTGTATCCAAAATTTTTAATTTTAAATTGCAATTATTACTTTTTACCTTTAACTTTTTACTTAATGCTTCCCCTTTAGGACGAACAAGCAAGGTATACTCATTATCTTTGTCTTGATCTAAAATTCCCTTCACAATTTCCAGACAGTAGCGAGTCATTGATTCGCCAACGCCTATAAATCTTCCATCGATAAGGATTCTTTTCATTGTTTCCTTTCGTTTAAATTACCCGGCCCAAGTATTGCCCCGGCAAGCATAAAAACTGTTATAGCCAAGGCAGGATTATCCGCCCATGTATGAAGAAATATTGCCGCGATAGAAACCGCACAGAAGCCATAAAACAGCCCTCTATTTTCCCAGAATGATGATATAAATATTTCGGCCTGAAACCAAATCCAAAATAAGAAACCAAATAAACCAAGTTCCAGGATGACCTGAATATACCACGATTCCGATATTATTCCATCACCGTATTTAAGCACTGCAGGACCTGCCGTCCCTATTCCTTTACCAAATATAAAAGTTGATAGATCTTTTGTAAAACGATATTTGATCTCTGCTAAGGAATTAGACAATGCAGAAAGGTGTTCAGAATGTGAGGCACCATGGGTAAATATGTCTTGTGTGGCCACCGATCCACTTTGATAAATAAAATATGCCATCACTATTAATAAAAATGGTAACACCGCAAGTGCCACCTTTAATGCAGTTTTTTTGGCTTCAATGATTCCCACAATTAGAGCTACAAGCACAAGCCCTACCAACGCCGACCTCGAAAAAGTAACAATCACTGCAACAGTCATGATAAAAATGGCAATGATTTTTATATATCGGCTATTTAGCCATCCAACGCCAGCCATATCTTTATTTTGATAAAATCCAAGCATAAAAATTGCCGGCAGTATATAACTTGCCAGCTGATTCGGCCCAGCAAAGAAAGCGCTTGATTGATACGTGCCAACAATATCGAAATTACCCCACCCAAAGTTGCTTGCACCAAATGTATTCCAATAATTTAGTGGGGCCAATCTTTCTGCCAGAGCCCACAATGAGGCAAAAGCGGTAATTATTATGTAAATGTTAATGATGTTTTGTTTTTGCTGTGGTTTTAGTTTAAGCCTGCTTGCGAAAAGAAAAAATAATACAGCCAAGAGAGAGAACCTGAACCCCTCTACGCCCCTTGTTATGCTGGGTGACAACAAAAATACAGAGGCCACACCAAATATTATTAATAGCGCAGAAGCGACCTGGGTTTTGGATATTTTTTGAAATAGATCCTCGCTAAAAAGTAAAAATATCGCAACTGCAATTAATACTGGCTCATACCAATGAGTTAACCAAAATACATTACTAGCGCTAAAAATATCATTTGCAGAGATAAGACTAGTTAATAACGATTGAAAGGGCAAATATATTGTCACCAACAGCAAGAAATAATAGGATATTTTTTTCATAATCTTTTTTTAATAACTACTACGCTACTATTATTTGAACAATTAATACTATCTACTATCTCTATCTGATCAATGTTTTCTAACATAAAAAGACTCGATTTTTCACTACCATCCAGATTTATTACGGCATAGTCACCTCGATTTAAATCGCCGCTCTCTCCGCTCCACGTTCTACCGCTTTTTTCCAGGTAATATCCAAGCAGATAGTTGTTTAATTCACTTGATTCTCCACCCTCCAAATAGGCGCTATTTTGATATGGGACGGCTAAAACAACTTTCTCAATATCACAAATTTGCTTTGTAAGAGACTTTAATAAAAAGTAATAATTTTCTGCCAAAAATAACACAGCAACTATTAATAACGTGTAAACTATATATTTTTTACCGATTCGAGAATTGATAATATCTACCAAAGGAATAAAAACAAGCAATATTATGAACCAATAAATAAAGCTAAAATCATCATTAATTTCTAATAAAGAAAGATTTTTTAAAGACATTTTTGATGAAAAATAGCTATAAGTTAAAGATAAAATCACAATTAATGCCGTTAAGAAAAGTAAAGGCCGCCTGATCTTTTTATCGTAATTATCATTTTTTCGTTTAGTAATTATTAAAAAAATCCACAAACAAAGGATTGAAACATATACCAGATAAGGAGACAAAAATATTTCGGCCAAAAATATTGAGAATAATAAAATAAACTTATAATTTCTTGGCTTTTGTGCTAGCGAGGATATTAAATATAGAATGCAGGCTAAAGTTGATAAATAAGGTAATTTAATATTAAAATCAGTAACTAAAACAGCAAACTGAGGTAAAGCTAGAAATAAAAGGGTAATAATAATTGTCCAGATGGCAGGAATTCTTTTTCTAAGAAGATTATATATCGAAAAAATTAAAATCGTTAACCAAACTGCATTAGATAATACAGCCGAATCTACGCTTACTCCCAAAAACAGATAAAATATAAAAGCCGGTAGGTAAAATAATGGAGCCGTTGCAAATGCAATTTCTTTAAACGTTAATTCCCCATTTAAAAATGACAACCAATTTTTGCTAATAAATAATGAATTGAGCAATAATTTTCCAGAATTCTCGCCCTCTAAAAATGCTATCTGATCAAGAGTTACTCTCCAATACAAAATAATTATAATTAAAATCGAAAGAGATAATGGCACAAACCAATAATCATTTGTGATAAAAAATACTTTAATTTTCTTAAACTTATCAGTTTTTTTCATTAATGTTTAATTAAATTTTTGTCTGAATGAAACGGGACGGTTAGCAGAATTGCCAGCCAAAAAAAAGCCGAAAGATCATTTTTAAAATATGTGGTATCAAAAAAACCGTGGGCGAGAATCGCAATTATTGAGCATGAAAATAAAATATTTGAGATTGACGGATATTTGATAATATTTATAAAAAAGAAAATTATCAATCCAATAAATGACACTAAACCAATTAATCCTAAGTTAAGCCACATAGCCAGAAATAAGCTATGAGGATGATAAGCGTAAGAAAGCGCGATATTACGAAAAGAATCAGAAGTCACCATATTTGATAAATAGTTTTGATAATTGCCCAAACCTATACCGAATATTGGATTATCTCGGATCATCTGCCATGAATATGAATAAATTTCTAAGCGTATTGAGTCCGTTTCGGGACGCAAACCGAATTTTAGTAAAAGAATAAAGAATAATAAAGAAAGAATAATGGAAGATAATGCTAGGGCGACCTGTGCCACTTTTGATTTAAGTTTTTTATAGAGCCATAATATACCGTATAATGACAAAGATACTATTAAAGCAATAATTCCTGCCCTTGATTTGGTTAAAAATAAAGCAATCAGCGGCAAAATCAGACTTAAATAAAAGAAAATGTTCCATAATTTTAAATTATAAATTTTAAATTTTAAATTCGTGCCAATTGTAATAAATATCACTGGCACGATAAACATTGCTAAATAATTTGGTGATTCAAAAGGTCCAAAAGCACGAAAATTGCTTCCAAGATATTGGTTAAATGATACATCGCCAGCCTGATAGAAAAGTGTTGTGATAATACCAAACTTTTGCGATATTGCCCAAACAGACACAAACATTAACGAGGCGTAAAGCCCGAAAAAAATTGGTTTTAGGTTTTGGGTTTTAGGTTTTAGGTTTGTGTGCCCCTTATAAGATGATAACTTATAGCTAATAGCCAGACCAAACATCAACGGCACAACAAAATAACTTTTTACAATCCCTAGGGAATCAAGGCTAAACCCCGCTTTAAATGACCCTATTAAAAAGGATAAGAAAAATAACAAAATCAGGGTTGAAAGTGTTTTATCCCCTAAATTAAAATATTTTATATTGCAATTATTATTTTTAAATTTTAAGTTATTAATTACTATTGCTATCAGCAACATCAAAACCGCAACCTCAAAAATATTTGTCGGTATGCTCAAAATATCAAATCTGATAAAATAAAACGGTATTAAAAAAACTGTAATAAACAACAGAATATTTATCATAAATTTTGTTTCCCTAATTATCTAAATTATAGGCTATATATAGTCGTCTCCGCAAGATGATCTAAAATGAAACAATTATTAATAAACTTTTTTAATAAAATTCGAGAAAATAAATTAGCTTGGTTTTTTATTTTATTTGCTAGCATCATTTACCTGCTTTTTGTTTTTATTTCTTATAATCATTTTCGATTTACAGTTTTAGATTTGGGTTTATATAACCGCCACATGTGGGGCTTGGCTCATTTTGACCTTGGAGACAATCCTTTAAAAGGATTTAATTTAATCGGTGATCACGCCCATTTCATATTATTTTTACTGAGTCCCATATATTTTCTCTTTCAAGACCCCAAGACCTTACTGGTTATACAGGTTTTAGCAATTACTTTAAGCGGTTACCCGATTTATCTAATTGCCAATAGATATTTTAATAATCAAAATATTTCCGCTTTTTGGCTTGTGCCGTATTTTCTTTTTTTCGGCTTTTTCTCCGCACTTGATTACCCCTTTCATGTTTCCGCCTTAGCAGTCCTGCCTCTCTCATGGGCTTTTTATTTTTTACTGCACAAAAAATATCGGGGCTTACTCCTATCGCTAATTTTATTGTTACTGGTTAAGGAAGATATGCCTCTAATAGTAATTCTTTTTGGATTATATCTTTTTTTTATTGATAAAAAACGCTTATTGGGTGGCATTATTATTTTGTTCAGTTCTATCTATTTTATTTTTATAACCAGTTACTGGCTACCTAGTTTTAGCGGTATCCAGTATTATTACTTCGATGCCGGAGAACTCGGGGCAAGCTGGTCCGAGATACTTTTAAATTCGTTCAAAGACCCCATGCTTTTATTACGCGGCTTATTTTTGCCGCTTATAAAAACGGAAACTATTATTTATACTCTTATGTCTTTTGCTGGCTTATCTTTATTGGCTCCGGAGATATCGGTTTTTTTGTTACCTATTTGGCTTGGGCGCTTTTTAAGCACACAAAATTGGCGTTGGACGACCGTTGAACATTATTCAGCGATTCAAGGACCGATTTTAATTTCGGCGACAATCATTGCTGTTTGGCGATTAGCAGTTTGGGTAAAGAAAAAAATAAAGCCATCTAATACTCATCAGATTCTTTTATTTGCAGTAATATTAATCTCAATTTTCATTAATATTTTGGTTCCCAATACCAGATATTACAAAAAACCTCAGCTTCTATTATCTGACAAAAAATTTTATTCCAAAACTCCGACGATAAACTCAGCTAAGGATGCTATAAATTTAATTCCCGATAATGCTTCGGTCGGCATTCAATCGGCTTTTCCTCAACTCACTAGTAGAAAAGAGGTTTACAATATCCCGCAATCTTTTACAAATATCCGTCCTGAATATATTTTATTAAGCACCGAACTTGATTACTGGCCTTTTGATTGCCGTGAGGATGTAATATTTTTTTATTCAGAATTACTATCAAATTATGGTTACAAGGAGCTTTATAACCATAATGGAGTAATGTTAGCACAAAAAATTACTAATTAGGGCAACCCTTTATTAATTTTGATCCTCAACTGGCCACGATATTGCCAAAAAGACCCATAAATATAGCAAAAATAACGAGGAAAAAGTAACATACTGTATTAACACTGCAATAATCCAAGGCAGATATACAACATTATCGTATTTTCTCTCTCGAACTCTTATCACCTGATATCTAATGCTTAAATATATTATTGCCAATAATATCATTGCTCCAAAAATGCCCAGTTCTGTGAGAATTTCTAGGTATTGATTATTTACTGTTTGCCACTCGCCGTTTTCCCTTAACAACTGATATTCAGGCAATGATCCAAACGCCGCCAAACCAACTCCTAACAAATAGTTATTTTTAATATTTTTTAATGCAATATCTTGCGAAAAACTCCTGTTTTTTAAAGATTCCAGCTTATTTGAAGGAGCTAGATCACGAGTGTTAATTGCTTGACGAGAATAATTTTTCAAACCCGTCTTGCCGGCAATTGAATAAACAAAGGTCAGGGAAATAATTATTGATAAAAGCCCAATTAATAACAATTTGCCAACCATACGAAGGTTAATGCTTTTTTGAATCAAAAGCACAATTAGCATAACAATAACCTCCATTATTAAAGCAAGGTATGCCCCCCTCGACAATGTAAGCAAAAACGCCACTAACATTATTACTAAAGGAGAACATCTTTTTGCAAATCGAATAATGAATGATGAATAATGAATAATGCTCATTTTACTGTAATTCATAATTTCCTGAGGTGGTCCTGAGATTGCCAAATAAGATATTGAATATTGAATATTCTCTGCTTGACCATTATTCTTAATTCTTAATTCTTTATTCAGCTTGACAAAGATCGGGAACAGCAAAAAATTCGCTAAATACAACGGTTCCAAAAAAGTTGCTTGCGGGCGTGGAAAAGCAAAAACGCGACTCCCATACTGTTCTCTTAAAAGAGCTATTTTGTAACCAAAGACCGGTTCGATAAAAAATTGTAAAAGCGCCAAAATAGATACTGCCACTCCCAGCCAAATAATGATATTAGTAATCCTCTCTCGCATGCCCAAAGAAATTATTCTTCTAACAATCATAAACACGATAATTAATAACAAGAGAAGAGCAGAATAAATTAAACTTCGTTCCGGCGCCAAAGACCAAACAGATGATAAAAATGACCAAACGACCAATGAAAAAAGCAGATATTCCTCGAGCCTAATATTGGAGATTAAATATTTTAGTCGCGATATTAAAGCGGGTCTAAGAAAACTTGAGAGAGTAAGCCATACAACAAATACCAACGCTAATAAGTATGCCGGCTTAACCGTAAAACCGAACAAATCAAATGTTAACAACCTTTCAAAAGGAAGTAGAATAAGTATATACAAAAAATAGCTCAGAAATTTTTTATTCATCAAACATAATTTATCAGAAAATGGTATCTATCAAAAGTCGCATAAACTCTTGATTTAAAGATTTTTGTGATACAATTATTTATACAATGATTGAGAAATTAAAAAAGCTTAAAAAGAGCAGATTTTTGAAATGGTTGCTAATTTCAGTAGCAGTTATAGTGTTACTATTTGCTATTTATCGCTCATACGAATACTTTTTTAGAGAGAACACTGGCAATAAAACCGAGATAGAAGATAATAATTCGGAAATATCAGAAGAAAATGATGGGGACACTAATAGCGAAGATGAAGAAACTGAAGATTCAGCCGAAGATTACTATAATAAGGCCGTTGAATTATCAAAACAACAGAAGCTTGAAGAAGCGATTACTAAAATAAACGAAGCAATAAGTTTAGATGAAAAAAATGATATATATTGGTCAAAAAAGGCTTCTTTTTATGCGCTACTCGGAGATAAGAAAAGTGAGAAATCTACATTGGAACAAGGTTTGTTGAAAATTCCAAACAGCGAGGTTCTTAAGGCAAAACTTGACCTTTTGAACCAAGACATCGGCACTGATATGGAGGGAGTCAGAGAATGAAACTTTTTATCAAGATTATTTTTTTATCACTCTTTCTCGTTTTTATTATTTTATGTTTCCCCAAATCTAGCAATGCAGAATATTCAAAAGAATATGTAATTGATGATTCTGTAATGTTAGATAAGGGAACGATGTCGGCCGTTGACATTAATAATTTTCTTGCCTCTAAAGGTAGTTGGTTGGCAAATTATAATATTCCAGAATATATAAGTGTTCCCTACCCTCTTGCTAGTGGCGGATTGGGATATGTTGATACCAGACAATTTAATGATGTTACAGGAGAACCACTTTACGGAAAAAATGTAGCTCAATTAATTTACGACGAAGCACAATCCCACAATGTAAACCCCAGAATGATAATTACGTTATTGCAAAAAGAGAGCTCCGCCATTACAAGAAGCGCACCATCTAGCTTAACAACCCAAACTTGGCCACTCTTCTATATGTACGATGAATCTATGGAATCTTGCCTGAAATATGGCACCAGTTGTAATGATAGCGCATTTAGAACAAGGTCAATAATGTATGGTGGCGTAGGGCAACAAATCGCCTATGCAACAGCTTGGTTTAAAGTCAGATACGATCAATATTTCGCCAGTCAAAACTTAACAGTTACCGTAGATGGAACAACCTTTACTTGTGCGAATGCCGCCACAAGAATCCTTTATATTTATACCCCTCATATAGTTTCGTGGCAAAACTTTCATACGATTTTTACGAGCTATTTTGAAGACCCGACTTTTGGTCCGCCTGCTCCTAACCAACCGTTTGAAATGTCATATTTACTTTCTCTGCCAGAAAAAAGTTGGAATATTCACTCATCCGGCAGAAGCGTCAGCGGGGATTTCGATGATGACGGTGAGTTAGACATTTTGTCTATGTATGATTACGGGAATGAAACGATGGGTTTATTTGTATTTGAGTCTAACAACTCTTATAAAGTTAAACAGTATCTAACCCTACCCCCCGGAAATTGGTCCGTCAATAATTGCGGAAATCTTGTGAGCGGAGATTTTGATAAATCAGATGAAATCGACGACGTAGCATTAATCTACAACTATGGCAACGAGAGCATAGGGCTGTGGGTATTTGAATCTTCAAACTCATTCAGGCCATTTCTTTATCGGTATTTACCCCCCGGAAACTGGAACTTCGCTTCTTCGGGAGATTTGACAGCAGGAGATTTCGATGGTGTCGCAGGATCCGACTTAGCTATTTTGTATGACTATGGGAATTCAAATACCGGTCTTTGGGCAATCGAATCAGGAAATAGTTACCATTTAAGAAATATTTATGTAAGTGGTCCCAGCGGAATTAATTTAAAACAATCGAAAGGTTTTGTCTCCGGCAATTTCGACAACAGTGGTTTTGATGACATTTCGATAATGTACGATTATGGCAATTCAAGAATGGGCATTATCCAATTTCAATCGGTGAATAATTGGCGCGCTACGGTAGTATATGCTGGAGAGAGCGGCTGTTTTTGTGTCGCCCGATCGACGAATATCGTTAAAGGAGATTTCGACAATAACGGCGATGCGACAGATTTGGCGGTTATTTACGATTACGGAGACGGGACCGTCGGAATCTTCGCTTTCAATTCTGCCAATAACTACTCTCCGCTATCAAGGTATTGGAGCGGGAGAAGAAATTTTTCAATGACTTCAACTAATAAATTACTAGTTAGTGGAGATTTTAATAGCGATAATAGAGATGATGTTGCGATAATGTACACTTACGGTAATGAGAGTATGGCCTTATTTTCGTTTTTTAGAACTGAATTTAATTAATTTTGAACCTTAAAAGCAATATGGAATATAACAAAAAGGCGATATTCGACAATACTTTCTGGCAGATACTCATTAGACTTATTACGCTCGGACTTACTTTGGTGTCAATAAAAATCCTAACCAATTATTTGGGAACAGAAGGGGTCGGAAAATATAACACTATTACTACATATATTAACTTCTTTATCGTCTTTGCCGATTTGGGATTATTTGCAGTAACAGTCCGTGAGATCTCGCAAAAACCGGAAAAAGAAAAGAAAGTTATGTCGAACGTGCTAACAATTAGGTTCTGGAGCGCCCTTGTCGCCAGCCTTGTGGCAATCTCCATAGTTTTATTAACCGATTATGACAAAGAAATAAAATTCGGTGTAATAATCGCCACCGGTTTTCTTTTTTTTAACCTTCTAGCCAGCGTTTATGATATGTTACTGCAGGCCAGGCTTAAGATGCAATTTTCTGCCCTGGCTGAACTTTTAAGCCGAATTATTAGTATTATCGCATTGGTTATCATTGTTAACCAAAGAGGAAGTTTTTTGTGGGTGGCATCAACCATAGCGCTGTGGGGGATCTTTATTTTGGTATTTAAATATCTCTTTGCTAGCCGCTATTTAAAATTCGCATTTGCTCACGACAAAGCCTTTAGCAACAATCTCATGGCAATGGCTTGGCCTCTGGGAATAGTTTTTATCGTAAATAATCTATATTACAAGCTTGACACACTTCTTCTATTTGCTATTAAGGGCGCCGCAGCCGCCGGTATTTATACAGTTGCTTTTAAAGTATTAGAGGTAATAACCTTTATGAGCTCATACTTCTCCAGTGCCTTAAAGCCAGCGATTTCACAGAATATTAACAAGGATAAAAAAGCAGTTGCCAAAATCATACAAAAAGGCATATCGGTTATGCTGATTGGAGCTACTATTATATCTCTGCTATCGATAGCTTACCGCAACGAAATTATTTTGCTCCTATCAAGCTCAGAGTTTGGTGATTCAGCAAGAGTACTGATCTTCTTAGCCTTATCATTGCCCATAATATTCATAAACACGCTTCTTGTAGAGATCTTTATTGCCAACGACTCTCGCTCTATTTTTTTGAAAATTTCTATCTTTATTTTTATGTTTAATTTAATCGCAAATCTAATAA
>CAZLCL010000018.1:0-6118 GCA_964558315.1 uncultured Candidatus Saccharibacteria bacterium | reverse complement strand
TTTTTGAAAATTTCTATCTTTATTTTTATGTTTAATTTAATCGCAAATCTAATAATGATTCCCCGCATCTCCTATTTTGGGGCTGCTGTCGCGAATCTATTGTCTGCACTGGTCCTTATGCTCGTGTATTTCCACTACGCTAACAAAATAATAAATATAAGAATAAATTGGTTGACAATAGGCAAACTTATTCTGGTTGTATCCGCCACTGCGCTGACAACAATTATTGCACGCAGTCTTCCGGTAAATTTTGTAATTCAAATTGTTGGCATAGCGATTCTCTATTTTGCATTGTTAAGCGCCTTTAAAATAATCAGTATTAATGAGATGGGGTCTTTATTATTTTCTAGGTCTCCTAACAATTCCTAACGAAAGCAAAACTATAGTGGCAAGACTAATATATTTTGCGATTAGAAAATATTTCTCGGGGGCAAATAATAACTCCAGCTCTAAATCCTCCGGACTTTCATCTGAATTTTGTTGTGAATCTCTATTTATATACTCGAGGTCAAGATTCCATGATTGGCCAAACTTCTCTCGTTCGTGTCCTTTGACTAGGAAACTCTTATTGCCTTTATTATAAAACAATTTCCAACCGTCGTGAAAATTGCTCCTGAAATATAGCTTGTCACTACTTGAAAAGTTTTCTATTTTTACCAAATATTTACTCGAATTTACTTTTACAACTTTCGCTTCGTGAATTTTCGCTTCAATTCTGGGGTCATATTTGGTTAATTTATAAATATTTGGAGCAACTTGAGTAATTCTCTCTGGGTACTCGTTAATCAAATTTTTAAAGAGAAAAGAATCATTTTTGATTAAACCTAAATCGTTTTCATAAAAACTGGGATCGGAATATCTCTCTATGTTTGACTGATAGATATTTGATAAATCCAAAATATATTTAATGTTTCGCTCCTCCAAGATTTGCAAATCGCGGCCCTTTAAAAACCGGAATTGAACAGACTGTTTTATCTTTTGGGCAGAGATGTAATTAGATAATGTATCATACTTTGAATTTTGACTGAAGGTGTCAATTCCGGTATTTCCAACAGGTTGGCCCCTAACTTCTTTATCATTCTCCCAAGCTACTGAATACTGACCGAAAAAAGGATATGTGGCGATTCGATAAATATCTTTATCTTTATCAAGAAATTCCTTGTATGGCTCCAAGTGGTCTCTGAGAGCCTTATAATTTAAGGTTGGCAAAGAAGTATTAATAATTATCGCATTAATACTAACAAATAGCACAAGGTAAATAGACATGACTGATAATATAATTTTTTCATTAGGCCAAAGTCTTACTAGAAGCAAGATCATCAAAAGAACAATAATAGGTGCAAAATGACCAGACTCTCTGAACATAGGATAGATGCGTGAGAAATACGGGATATTCCAAGAGTGGAAAAAACCCGTGCCTAGCGCAACCATTACTATTAGCGTTAACAAAAGATACCAGATATGGGCGGGAATATTTCTTTTCTTTACTCTCCATAAGATCAACCCGCTTAATCCGAGAGAGAACAACCCAAAAAATATCAGTAGATATTTAGGATAAAAAAATTTGATTAATGTTGCATCCGCGAATGACAAGGTGGCGATTCTCAAAATACTGGTGAGGCTGGCTCCTGAAAATGCTATCTCCCCTGCTTGCCCAGAGACATTTGAGAATTGAATTGCACCTGTTAGAAAATTACTTAACCATGGTAAATTTATCAGGAAAGCGATTATTGATATTAAAGCCAGATTTCTAAATTTGAATTTTTTATATGTAAATAGATAATAGATAACCAATAAGATGGCCGCGAAAGCGAAAAATTGAATTTGTGCTCCCACAAAACCAAACAACAAGCCAAGGACTAAGGTTGTTTTAAAGTCTTTTTTGTATTGATTGTGCAGGTAATAAATAAAATAGACAAAAATTGCAAATGAAAAAAGATAGAATAAGTGCCCCGACACCAGCTTGTATAAATATGCGGGATTAAGAACGACAGCCGATCCGATCAAAAATGAGAATAAGGGATTCATCTTTTTTCTGGCGAAAAGAAAACCGCCATATGCAGTGGCAGATATCAAAATAACCAATAACAAATATAGAATGACTTCAGGGTTTAGCCCCAAGTACGCACCCCCGCTTAATATTACACGCAGATAGAAGCCAGAATTATAAGTCATCGGTTGACCGAATCCGTTATCAACCCAAGCATGGTCGTAATTCGTATAAAACGATTTTAATTGTTCGCTGAAAACAGGCCAATCCCAATCCCAAAACATTCCCAAGCCCTGTATCGCGGGAGAAATAATTATCGAAAACAATATTAAATAGAGCAATAAGAGTAAACTATTTTGATATCGTTTTGTTAGCTTTGTAATATTTTCCACAGATGGTTAAATCCAGCTGATTAAATCTAAAAAAGTTTTTTAATTAATCCCAGCGCACCCTGCTTCCACGGAACTCGGTGTGACACGCCGCTCACACCTTCAAATTGTTTCAGATTATCCAGATACCATTTGTAGTTTCTGATTAAGGCTTCTTTGTTAGAATGTTTGGGTTTATACCCTAGAACTTTCTCCGCCTTCTCTATGGAAACAAAAGAATCTTTTGATGCTGTTTCGTATACCCATTTATAAAGCGGAGATAAATGTAACACCTCTAATATTCTAAGGCTCCAGATTACGATACCTGCGGGAAAACCTTTAATTTTTTTATTAAAACCTGCATAGTCTAAAACCGCTTGATAATCTTCTTTCATTGTAGCAAACTTTTTTGCGCCAACATTAAAAGTATCATTTACTTTCTCGCCAGGAAGAGTCATGGTTAGAAAAATAGCCTGACAAAGATCTTCAACATCGAGCAGTTGATAGCGATTCTTGCCACTGCCAATCATCGGGAAACTTCTACCATCTTTAGCCCAATCGTAAAAGAGTGCGAATACTCCCAATCGCTCCGGACCAATAAATGATTTGGGGCGGATTATCGGCACGATCATTCCCTTCTTTCTGTATCTCTCGCAAACTTTCTCGGCATCAATTTTCGCCTGTCCATACGGTCCGACA
Source organism: uncultured Candidatus Saccharibacteria bacterium (assembly GCA_964558315.1). GTDB lineage: Bacteria > Patescibacteriota > UBA1384 > XYA2-FULL-43-10 > XYA2-FULL-43-10 > MWCM01. The sequence continues at coordinate 3,061 of CAZLCL010000018.1, read as the reverse complement.
CCATCCAATTTATCATTTTCTATTAAAGGATGATGATCGGGAATTCCATATACGGCGGTGGAGGATATATGAATTACCCGTTTAATTTTATTTTTACTGGCTGCTTCCAAAACATTGGATGTGCCCACTACATCTGTAGAGTAAATGTCTTCTTTGGAGTATAAAGGCAGGGCAGCGGCACAGTGGACAACAAAATCACAACCGTGCATTGCCCTCTCCAAATCATTTTTATTACGAATATCTCCGACAATTGCCTGAATTTTAAATTTCTCGGGATAGTCGAAAGGAGCGAGATCATATGATACAACTGTGTGCCCTCTTTCTAGTAGATATCTCGTAAGGTTAATTCCCAAAAAACCTGCCCCGCCTGTAATTAATACCTTTTTTTGATCGATCTTCGACATAATTTACCTTTTTGCGAATTTAATTATCTAACTTATTAATTCTTCTGCAGTATTTTACCGCCACAGAAAGAGCCTGCAGCAAAAAACCCGTCTTTCGGGACGATAACAGCTTGATACCTTCTAGTGATTTAATAAAGGAGCTTGCGTCAACAAAATCCGGCAGCTGGCAGATTGCTCCGTGCAACTCCGAAACGTTATGCGAATCTGAACCATATATAATCGGTTTATCATATTTTTCGGCTAAATTATAAGCCCAATCCATATCCGCCTTGAAAGCAGTCCGCGAATTATAAACCTCTACAATATCAGCATCTTTGATTGCCATTTCAGAATTCTTTTTGCTAATTGCGGAGCGTCTTAAGCTCTCCCCCGGATGAGGTAAACAGACTAAGCCGTTTTGCTTCTTGATTTGAAAAATTGTCTCTTCGAGGGTCATTTTGGGTCTTATGTTGTCATTCAGGAATAAACCTATTATCTCGCCTTGCATGCTCTTAATTTCCTCTCCCATAATCACCATAATACTGTCATCTGCAAGTTCGGAAACGGCCTTAGCCCCATCGATTGTATTGTGATCACAAACTACTATGATGTCTATCTTTTCATTTTTACAAAATTCGATTAACTGTTTGGGAGAGATTCTGCTGTCGGAAGAAAAAGATGTGTGAATATGAAATATCATTTTTTTATGATTCTCTGACATAACTCCTCTCAGCGATAATTAAGAAAACGAGTCCGACCAAGACCGCGAACCATAAAGTTGTCGCTCTAATTATTATTGTAGCAAGAGCCGCAACTCCGAGATTAATATCAAGCAACTTCATTAATCCGGATATGGTGCCCTCGGTTGCGCCAAGACCTCCGGGCAACATTGAGACGGCACCTACTATGGTTGAAAAACTATAAATAAAAAATGGCGCCAGAAAACCCTCTAAACCGAAAGAAACAAATACAAAGTAAAAAGCTATGGCTTCAAAACTCCATGATATCAAAGAAATAATTAAAGGAATAGTCACTCTTTTAGGCGCCAGAAGAGAATATGAAGAATCGTAGAGATCATACATTTTGCTTGTGTATTTATTCAATATCGACACTTTCGACAAGAGGGCGAGAACAAACTCACCTATGGGCTTTATCACGATTGCCAAAAAGAGAGCAACCACCAATATTGTGATGATCCAAATAACTTTTTGCCCGTAAGAAAAACCTATCGCGCCAGCGGCTGTCATGATTACTAATGCCATCATATCCGTTAGACGATCTGCCAACACCACAGGGGCTGTTTTGCTAACAGAGTGACCGAAGCATTTTTTAAGAAAATACGATTTAACTACCTCTCCCAGTTTACCCGGGGTGATAGACAAGCCTAATCCCGACATGTGTATAATGAAAGAAGCTTTGCGAGGGATTACAATCTTCAAGATTTTTAAATAATATTGCCATTTGACAAAACGTAAGAGATAATTTCCCAAGGAGAGAATAAGCAAAAGTGGCAAATAACCCCAATTAAATTTTAAGATTGCCTCCGACAATCCGTGTCGAGAGCCCCAAACAGCAAGCAGTAAATATATTACCACTGCAAATACTATAGAATATATAATTTTTGATGTTAGATTCTTCATTAAGAGAAATAATAAATCAATATAATGCTCAAAAGCCAGAGAACAACAGAGGCGGAAAATTGCTTGTCTTCGAGGAAAATGGTTACGGGATCTCCTCCATCATTTTTATTATAGAGCATATGGAAGTACCTAAATACTGCAAACACAACAATTGGCGTTGAATAAATCATTTTATTGCTACCGAATCTTTCGATGGTGCTTGGATCAATTGTGTAAAGCGCATAGAAGACAACAGATATGCCGGCAGTCAAAGAGAGCATCTGATTAATAAAACCTTGATTATATTCGGCAATCGATTTCCTGTGAGCCGCTTTTGTTTCCTTCTCCAGCACCTCCATTTCATTCTTCCTTTTGCCAAAAGCTAAAAACAATGAGATGAAGAATGTGCAGAGTAAAATCCAATGAGAAACCGGGACGCTAATTGCATATGCGCCTACTATTACTCTTATCACAAAACCCAATGCTATTATCATTACGTCAATAATCGCAGTATGTTTTAGCCAAAAGCTATATAATAGATTCATTGCGAAATAGAACAGACATGCAAATAACACATTTTGGTTAAGCGTAGAAACGATATAGGTTCCGGCACTGAACACAAGAACAAATATTAATAAAGCTTGCCAAATCTTAATTTTTCCAGCAGCAATAGGCCTATGCTTCTTTTTTGGATGTTGGCGATCTCTGGATGAATCAACCATATCATTTAAGATATATACCGATGATGCAAATAATGAGAAGCCAAAGAAAGCCAGAAGGTCTTTGACAAAGGCAGTTATCTCGAAATTGAAAGTAAAAAACAGGGCAACAAACACAAGCAGGTTCTTAAGCCAATGTCTAAGCCTTAGTAATTTTAATATGTTATATAATAGGGACATGCAAGTTTGAACTAGTGCTAATCAGATACTTCCTTTCGACATCTATTTTTGACAATTATACTAACTTTATAAAGCAAAATAATTAAAAATGCCAGTAGGGACAAAAAGGAAACCACAAACGGCCACTTGCTCATATACATTGTATCCCATATTTTGATGC
>CAZLCL010000017.1:0-17016 GCA_964558315.1 uncultured Candidatus Saccharibacteria bacterium | reverse complement strand
AGAACATTTACTCTATGGCGGCATTGTATTTAGCGGTTGGTCTTAACCCCGAAAAATCAATTCTCTTTGTTCAATCTAGCCGTCCGGAGCATACTGAACTAGCTTGGCTTTTAAATTGTCATGCTACCATGGGCGAATTAAATCGTATGACACAATACAAAGAGAAAAGCCAGAATAAAAAAGACAGCGTTTCGGTGGGATTATTTGATTATCCGGTGTTGATGGCGGCAGACATTTTATTGTATGGTGCCACCGATGTGCCGGTTGGCGATGATCAAAAACAACATGTAGAGCTAACCAGAGATATAGCCGAGCGTTTTAATGCTCGATATGGCGAAATTTTTGTATTGCCCAAACCGATAATAAAATCCTCTACAGCCCGCATAATGGGTTTAGACAATCCGCAAAAGAAAATGAGTAAATCTGCTTTGTCTGCTAATAACTATATAGCAATGAGTGATAATGCCGAAACAATAAGCTCAAAAATTAAAAAAGCTGTTACCGATTCTGGTAATGAGATTAGGGCGGCAAAAGAAAAGCCAGCAATTACAAATTTAATAAATATTTACTCCGAAGTGTCTGGCCTTGAGATTGAAAAGATTGAGAATAAATACCGAGATAAAGGATATGGCGTTTTCAAGTCAGATTTAGCCGATTTATTAATTGAATATTTAAGTCCGATACAGAAGAGTTATAAAGAATATTTAGAGCAAAAAGACCAAATACGAAAAATTCTAGAAGAAGGATCTAATAAATTGCAACCTCGTGCTCAAGAAATGCTAACTAATGTAAAAAAAGTAATCGGAATCGGCTTTTAATATGTCAATATTATATGTAAATACAGACGGCGGGGCCAGGGGGAACCCGGGACCGGCCGCCATTGGCGTGGTTTTTAAGGACGAAAGCCAAAATATTTTATTTGAATATAAAGAAAGGATCGGTAACAAAACCAATAATCAAGCCGAGTATAAGGCCGTAGTTAAAGCTTTAGAGATTATTACTAGGAGCGGCTGGAATCGAGATCATAATCACGATTCACAAATAGTTTTTAATATTGATAGCAAATTAGTAGTTGAACAGATAAATGGAAATTTTAAAATTAAAAATGACGATATTAAAAATTATATAGCACAGATCAATGAATTAATTAATTTGGTAGCCAAAGAAATAAAATTTGTGCATGTTCCCAGAGAGAAAAATAAAGAAGCTGATAAACTAGTAAATATGGCGTTGGATAGCTAATTGATTTTTCAAGCAAAAATTCACACTAAATCAAGCCAAAATAAGTTGCGTCGGGACGGAGCTTGTTTAGAGATTTGGATTAATGAACCTCCTGTGGATAATAAGGCAAATTACAAAATCGAAAAAATTATTTGTGAATATTTCAAATGTCCTAAATCGGCAGTAAAAATTATTAAGGGATTAAAGACAAATAAAAAAATTATATCCGTAGATATTGATTAAAGAATAGTTTATGTCTAAAAAAATTATTACAATAGACTATATATTATATTTGATACCAATATTATTAATTAGTATGAGCATATCACTCATTTATAGTTTAGTGTTTTCTGGAGAAGATATGGTGATAGCATATAAACAACTAATTTTTGGAATTATTGGTTCGGCGGTAATGGTAGTATTTTCGCTGATAGATTATAGGAGCATAAAAGGTTTGTGGTGGGTATTCTATGCCATCTCTTTAATTTTATTAATATATGTAGATATTTTTGGAGTAGTTGTGGGCGGTGCCATGAGATGGATTGATTTGGGTTTTTTTAATCTTCAACCGTCAGAGGTGGCAAAAATGTCGCTGATTATCGCTTTGGCTTGGTTTTTCTCATCAAGATGTGGCAGAATTTCGTTAAAAGACATTTTGCTATCAATATTAATAATTTTGCCACAACTGTTATTAATCTTAAAGGAACCCGATTTAGGCACAGCTATTGTAGTTTTTATAATCTATATAGTCATAATGTTTGCTTCCAAACCGACAAAAAATCAAACAATCGCAATTACCTCATTTTTGCTAATTATATTTGTAACATTTTCTTTGTCTGTTGCTAAAGTCTCACCTTTTTCAATATTAATGAAACAATATCAAAGGGAGAGAGTTTTAACCTTTATCAATCCAGATAGAGACCCATACGGGCAAGGCTATAATGTAAAACAAGCACAAATCGCGATAGGTTCGGGGGGAATCTTTGGCAAAGGATTAGGACGTGGCTCGCAAAGTCAATTGGAATATTTGCCAAAGCCGCACACAGACTTTATTTTTGCCGGTGCCGGAGAATCGCTGGGTTTTACAGGAACAGCCTTAATCATTTTATTGCTTCTAACCTTAATATTAAAAATTTTAAACACCGGTGATATTTCGCAAGATAATTTTGGTTATTTGATTACATCAGGGACAGCGGCACTAATTCTTGCTCAATCAATAATAAATATTGGCATGAATTTAGGTGTGGCTCCGGTAACGGGTATTCCTTTACCATTTTTAAGCGCTGGCGGAAGCAGTGTAATAATATACTTTTCTTTAATTGGTATTGTCCAAAGTATATACATTAGGCATAAAAAATTATCATTTGCCTAAATGGCATTTTTAACAAAAAGCTTGACTTAAATCGGAGATATATGGTATAAGTAAGATAATAATATAGACCGCAGGTCTTTTTTAATTTAGGTGAAATATGTTTGCAATAATTGATTACAAAGGTTCGCAGATCAAAGTAACAGAAAAGGGTGAATACCGTTTTCCCTTATTTGATTGTAAAAAAGGAGATAAAATTACATTTGATCAAGTCTTGCTGATTAGCGGAGATAAGGTTCTAATTGGTCAGCCATATCTTAAGAGTGCTAGCGTCAAGGGTGAGGTTTTAGAGATTGGCCAGACTTCAAAAACATCTGTAATAAAATTTCATTCTAAAAAAAGATATAAAAAAATTGGTAGCCATAGACAAGATTTTGTTACAATAAAAATTGACAAAATTTTAGAAAAATAATGAAAAAAGTATTTACTTCAACAAAAGTATTTTTTCAAGGGGTTTATCAAGAAATTCAAAAGGTTGTTTGGCCTTCAAGAAAAACTGTGATTAATCATACAATAATTGTGATAATTGTATCAGTTGTCGTAATGATAGTTGTATCAATAATTGATTTTGGACTATCAAAAGCATTTGAATACTTTCTATCTTTGAAAAAGGGATAAAATGAATAATAATCAAGATAAAAAAGAAGATTCTGTAAAAAGCGATTCTCCGATAAAGTCAAAAAAGGAGAGAAAGTTTTTGACTTTAAAGCAGTCTGGTGAAAGAAATTGGTATGTGGTTCATACATATTCAGGGTATGAAGAACAGGTTGCGAGCGCTCTTAAACAAAGAATCGAATCACTGGGTATGAAAGATAAAATATTTGATGTTACCGTCCCAAAAGAGAAGCAAATAGAAATTAAAAACGGCAAGAGAAAAATTGTCGAGAAAAGAATATTTCCTGGCTATGTATTGGTTGACATGATTGTTACAGACGATTCTTGGTATGTGGTTAGAAATACACCTAATGTTACAGGTTTTATTGGTTTCGGTGTTCGGCCAACTCCAATGTCCATAGATGAAATAAGTCGGATCAAAAAAAGAATGGGTGTGGAAGAGCCAAAATATAAAGTGGATTTTGCATTGGGTGACTTAGTTAGAATTAACGATGGTGCCCTAAAGGGATTTGAAGGCAAAGTCGAAGAGATAAACGAGGATAAAGGATCCGTTAAAGTATTAGTTAATATGTTTGGAAGAGAAACTCCGGTTAATTTAGATTTTTTGCAGGTGAAAAAAGTATAATATTTATGCACAGATAGAAAGACATAAGATGGCAAAACCAATTAAAACAATTATAAAACTTCAATGTCCTGCCGGTAAAGCGAATCCGGCTCCTCCTGTTGGCCCTGCATTAGGCCAGCATGGTGTAAATATCATGGAGTTCTGCCAACAGTTCAATGAGCAGACAAGAGATAAGGGTGATACGGTTATTCCTGTAGAGATAACAGTTTATGAAGATAGAACTTTCTCGTTTATTACCAAAGAACCTCCTGCCGCAGTATTAATACTAAAAACCGCTGGTATTGCTAAGGGTAGCGCAAATCCTAAAAAAGATAAGGTCTATAAACTAACTCAAAAGCAGTTAAAACAGATTGCTGAACAAAAAATGTCTGATCTGAATGCCTCAAGTATTGAATCAGCAATGAATCTTATCGCAGGAACCGCTCGAAGCATGGGTGTGGAAATAGAAAAATAAAGATTATTAGTATGACAGATAATAAATTACCCTCAAAAAGAGGGTAATTTATTTATAGTATAATAATTATATCATATTGTGCTATCTGCCCAGCTCTTTAATTAAAGAGCTGGGAGCCAAAGGAGGGGCAAAGGCATTCAGATAGCACATATATTACAATGTCCTAATATATAATAAATAGCTGAAAATCGGTTTTATGTCAAACCTAATCATAACAAAAAACGAAAAATTAATTATCAGAAAGCTTATTGAAGATCTTGAAAAAATGGGTTATAGCCGATCTAGTTTGAGCGAACTCGAAAGTGGCAACTATGTAAATATCGGTGGCACAATTACAATTTATCCTGTTAATTTTCAAAGTAAAGTAATAATTAGTTTATTCGGTAACCAGATCGAAAGTATATTAATAAGTGATAATAAAAAATATGATGAAAAAATACTAATCTCCGAGAACCTGATTATTTGTAACGGAAGCAAAATTATGCCTGATCAACATGTTGTGCATATTGATCATGGCATAGGCAGATTTATGGGTTTGTTAACAAAAGAAAGTGCTAGTGGCCATAAAATATTTATTAAAATCGAATATTTAAACAATAGCTATTTATACCTGCCACTTGAATTAAAAGACAATATTACAAAATATATTGGAGTAGGGAAAAATCCAAAGCTAAATAAACTTGGTAGCGATAGTTGGACAAAAACCAAAAAAAGAGCTTATGAAAATTCAATAAAATTAGCCAAAGAGCTATTAAAAATATATGCTAGGCGCGAGGTTGTTAAAAAAGATCCCTATATTATTGATATGGAGTGGGATAAAGAGATCAGAAAAACCTTTGAGTATTGTGAAACTGAAGACCAAGAAAAGGCAATTTGTGACGTATATATGGATTTATCTAAGTCTCGCCCGATGGACAGATTAATAGTTGGTGATGTTGGTTTCGGCAAAACAGAGGTTGCTTTAAGAGCTATTGTTCAAGCCATTTCAAACAAAAAGCAAGCGGCGATTATCTGCCCGACTACAATATTGGCGGGACAGCATTATGCAAATATCTCCTCAAGAATGAAGGATCTGCCTATTAAAATATCAATATTAACCAGAATGACTGAAAAAGAAAAAGTAGATGAAGATATCAAAAAAATTAAAGAGGGCAAGATTGATGTAATAATCGGCACACATAAATTATTGTCCTCCAAAATAAGATTTCCATATCTCGATTTGGTGATTATTGATGAAGAGCAGAAGTTTGGTGTCTCACAAAAAGAGTATTTTAAAAAAATTAGAGAAAGCATAAACGTATTATCATTATCAGCGACCCCTATCCCCAGAACGTTATTTATATCACTTTCCGGTATCAGAGATATTTCTCAGATCAACCAACCACCGGCAGGACGAAAGCCAATAATTACGGAATGCACAAAATATTTAACTCCAGTCATCAGTAAATACATTCAAAGAGAGCTAAAACGCAAGGGGCAGATATATTATTTATATAATGATGTAAAAACTATGCCAGCCTTCGTCTCGAAACTTCGGACGTTAATTCCTAATTGTATTATTGAACAAGCTCACGGGCAAATGACAAGTTTTGCTCTTGCAAAGGTAATGTCTGATTTTATCGCTAAAAAAATAAATATTCTGGTTTGTAGCACAATAATTGAAAATGGTTTGGATCTAAAAAATGTCAATACATTAATAGTGGACAAAGCTGATAAATTTGGCTTATCGCAACTTTACCAAATTAGAGGTAGAATCGGTAGAAGCGATAAGCAGTCGTATTGTTTGTTGACATATCGCGAAAAAAAATTATCTGAAAATGCTTATAAAAGATTAAAAGCAATTATAAGCTATTCGGAACTTGGGACAGGTTATAATATCGCACTTAGCGATCTTGAGATTAGGGGTGGCGGAAATATACTGGGCAGGGAGCAACATGGAAGCATGGAGGCAGTGGGTATTGTGCTTTACTCTCAACTACTCAGTCAGGCTGTGAATAAAATTAAGGAGTTGTCTTGAGGCACAGTGCAATAAAAAAGTATAATACCAATAATGGACAATAAAAAATTTACTGAGAATGAAATAATTCTGTTGCTTTCTCACCATCCAAAAATTGGTGGCCAAACAATAAAAAAGATCCGTCGTCTCGGCAAGGGGGATTTAAGGCAGATATATTTTTTGCGCCAAGAAAGGCTTAGAGAGTTTTGTGGAGAAAAAATATCTCAATATATTGAAGAGACAAAGTCTTTTTCTCTTTTTGAAATAGAAAATACCTTAAAAAGACATCAAATAGGCTATGTGACCTATTTAGATAAAGAGTATCCCAAACTTCTCCTTGAGGCTAAAGACCACCCGGCAATTATATTTGTTAAAGGAGATATTGCAGTTCTAAATAATATCACTATTTCAGTAGTTGGCTCAAGGAAATATTCAAATTATGGAGCTAGAATTTGTGCAAAATTTTGTAGGCAATTTGCAATGTCTGGGTTAACAGTTATTTCCGGAATGGCTCTTGGCATAGACTCAATTGCTCACAATTCTACACTCGAGGCAGACGGTATGACTTTGGCAGTGCTGGGTTGTGGCTTGGATAGAATTTATCCGACGTCTAATAAAAGTCTAGCAGACAAAATAATTTCCAATAATGGCGCAATTATTTCGGAGTATGTTCCCGGCACGGAGCCTTTTAAGAGCAACTTTCCGGCTCGCAATAGGATAATTGCCGCATTGTCTAAGGCTGTATTGGTAATTGAAGCGGCAAAAGAATCAGGGGCTTTAATTACCGCCCTATTGGCCATTGACTATAATCGAGAAGTATATGCTGTGCCCGGGCCGATAGATTCGGAATCATCTGCAGGGTGCAACTGGCTAATTTCTCAAGGGGCAATGGTTGCTGACTCGGTTGAGAATGTATTAAATGGATTAGATATAAAAGCATTGAAAATCCAGCAAAAAGCGCAAAATTATATAAAAAGCAGTCTAGAAGAAGATAAGATATTAAATATTTTTACATCGGAGGGTCTAAGTTGTGACGAAATTTGCAGGGCCAGCAATATTAATGTTGCCACAGTAACTCATGTTTTGACAATGCTAGAAATGAAAGGTATTTTAGAGAATGTTGGTGGAATTTGGAGAAAAAAATAATTAAACAATAGGAAAAATAAAAATGAATTTAGTCGTGGTAGAATCTCCAGCTAAAGCTAAAACCATTGAAAGATATTTAGGAAGTGGCTACAAGGTTGTTGCCTCGTTTGGGCATGTTCGGGATCTGCCGAAATCAAATTTAGGAGTAGATGTTGATAATAATTTTGAACCAAAATATTTAATTCCTTCTAGCGCCAAAAAAACCATAACCACAATTAAAGAGTTGGCGGCGAAATCATCAAAACTTTATCTTGCCACTGACTTGGATAGAGAAGGAGAAGCGATATCGTGGCATATACTAGAGGCGTTAAAATGGAAAAAAGATTATCAAAGAATAACATTTTCCGAAATTACCAAAACAGCCCTAGAAAATGCTCTCAAAAATGCTAGAAAAATTGATATGAATTTGGTTGATGCCCAACAGGCAAGAAGAGTATTAGACCGTTTGGTCGGCTATAAATTATCTCCCTTGCTTTGGAAAAAAATCAAAAGTGGCTTGTCTGCCGGACGTGTTCAATCTGTGGCAGTTCGTCTTATTGTAGAGAGGGAGAGAGAAATAAGAGCTTTTGTGCCGCAGGAATTTTGGCAAATCCAAGCTGAGTTATCGAAACAAGCAGAAGAGAAAAAGTTTAAGGCAGGCTTATTTTCTATCGGCGCTAAAAAGGTTACTAAACTCGAGATAAAAACGAAATCTGAGGCTGAGAAAATTAAAACAGATTTAAAGAACGCCTCCTATTCAGTCGGTGAAGTGACCTCCAAAAAATCCGAGAGAAGGCCGTCTGCGCCTTTTACCACCTCAACATTACAAATGGAGGCATCCAGAAAACTTGGTTATAGCGCCAAACAAACCATGATGCTGGCACAGCGTTTATACGAAGCAGGGAAGATTACCTACATGAGAACTGATTCGACAAATTTATCAAAGCAAGCTGTGGATGCGATTAGAGAGCAGATCAATATGCAATATGGGTCAAAATATCTCCCCGCTGTTCAACCCGTTTATCAAACAAAAACCAAAAAAGCTCAAGAAGCCCACGAAGCGATAAGACCTTCAAAAGTTACCGATCTCTCGGCCTCCAACGACTCAAAAGAACAAAAATTATACGAGTTAATATGGAAACGGGCGGTTGCTTCACAAATGAGCAATGCTATATTCAATGTAATTGAGGCTCACATTTTAACTGACACCAAGCAAGAATATACCTTTTTTGCCAAAGGAGAATCACTCGCTTTTGACGGATTTATTCGCGTTTATTCAGAGAGCAGAGACGAGGAAGATAACTCAGAAAATATCAGTTTGCCCGATCTTAAACAGGGAGAAAAACTAGACTTTTGGAATCTATTTTGCGATCAAAAATTTACCGAGCCACCAAAGAGATATAGCGAGGCGATGTTGGTTAAAAAATTAGAATTTATGGGCATTGGCAGGCCATCCACTTATGCTCCAACGCTCTCGACAATTCAGGACAGAGGATACGTAAAATTAGCAGAAAAGAGATTTTATCCGGAGGAGATAGGGGAGATAGTAAATGATTTTTTGGTAAATCACTTTAATAATGTTGTTAACTACGATTTTACTGCCAAAATGGAGGACGAGTTTGATTTTATCGCTGATGGAGAAAGGGATTGGCGAAAAATAATTGCAGATTTCTATGCTCCTTTTTCTGCCGGAATAAAAGAAAAAGAGGCGACAATTAATAAATCTGACATCATTAAAGACGAAATATTAGAAGAGAAGTGCCCAGAATGTAATCATAATCTTGTAATTAAGTTGGGAAGATATGGGAAGTTTATTGCTTGTTCAAATTACCCGAAATGCAAATATTCAAGGCCGATAGAGAACAAAGAAGATGCGACAAGCTCCGTAATTGACGAAAGTGGCGAAACGGAAACTGTATCTGAGGCAGAGCAGGAAAAGTGCGAAAAATGCGGTGGAGCAATGAAGTTAAAAGAGGGCAGATTTGGCAAATTCTTGGCTTGTGAAAATTACCCTAAATGTAAAAACACCAAGGCAATAATTAAAAGCTCTGGTATCAAATGTCCTGAGTGCAATGATGGAGAGGTGGTGCAAAGAAGAACCAAAAAAGGTAGAATCTTTTGGGGTTGCTCAAAATATCCAAAATGTAAATATGCTACGTGGGAGGAACCAAATCAAGTAGAAAGTAAAAAGTAGAAAGTAGAAAGTGCCATGACAAAAATCAAGGCGTCTTAGTGAACTTGAGCCCATTGTTTTAATTTTAACCTTTATGTTCAAAAATATATGCTTCCAAAATCTGTTCAAAATTTAATAGATGAGTTCGCTAAACTTCCGGGGATTGGCAATAAAACAGCGGCCAGGCTGGTATTTTATCTATTAACTAAACCCGATTATGATTTAAACAGATTTAGCTCTGCCCTATCTTTATTAAAAAAAGAATTAAAAATATGTCCCACATGTTATAATTTAACCGATAGCGATTTATGCATTGTCTGCAGAGATGCAAAGAGAGATAAAGGGCTAATAGCGGTGGTAGAGGAACCTCTTGATGTAATTGCTTTGGAAAAAAGTGGTGGCTTTGTCGGTCTTTATCATGTTCTTGGCGGATCAATTGATCCCCTAAATGGCATTGGGCCGGAAAATTTAAGAATTACAGAGCTAATTGACCGGTTATCAGATAAAAATGGCAAAATTAGAGAAATAATTATTGCTACAAATCCAAATTTTGAAGGTGAAGCAACAGCCTCATATATTAAGGAGAAAGTTATTTCGACAAATCAGAAAATTATTATTACTCGCATTGCGCGTGGATTACCCATGGGTGGGGATTTAGAATATGCAGACGAAGTGACCTTAAAGCGCTCGCTCGAGGGCAGAAGAGAGATTGAGTAAAATATTCAACCGTTCAATATTCAATGACCAAGGAATATGCGATTGCACAACTCTCAATATTTCTACTTACTTTATATTGAACATTATTTATTCTTTACATATTTATTGAGTATTGATTATTAGCTATTGAATATTATCCGATAGCCATTATTCTTTATTCCTAATTCGTTATTCCGGTCCAGTTGTTGATAAGTTAAAAAAGTCAAGACTAGTGCTAATATTATTCCATATTGACACATCAAATAAGCTCATATACAATTTTTCGAGTAGAAACATTAAAACAAAAATCAGGAGAGATATGCCAGACGAATGGGTATGTGACGAGTGTGGTTATAGCACTACGCTTGAGCCAGACACCGGGAAATGTCCAGGTTGCGGAGCAAAAATGACAAAAATCGATAGCACCGACGACCTCGATAGAGATCAGGATAATTATGACGACGATGAGTTAGCTACCCCAATTGATGAAGAAGATGATTTTTCTTGGGAAGAAGATAAATAAAAACTGAACAAATCTGTTAAAGAAGCTCGTTTTTGGTTGGTGAGCACGAAACGAGCTTTTTGTATTGTAAATAATTACTAAATTCGATATTTTAGTAACAGGTTATGAAAATATTTAACACCCTGAGCAAAAGAGAAGAGATATTTAAGCCCTTGAGCAAAGAGGTTTCTTATTATACCTGTGGCCCAACGGTTTACGATCATGCCCATATCGGCAACCTAAGAACCTTTATCTTTGAAGATATTCTCAAAAGGGCATTAATGTCTGCTGGATTTAAAGTAAATCATGTCATGAATATTACCGATATTGATGACAAAACCATTAAAAAAGGACAGGGGATCAAATCAAAGCACACCAAGCTTACTCAAAAATACCAGAAGATATTTTTCGAGGATTTATCTAAACTTAATATATTACCACCAACAAAAATAACCAAAGCCACGCAGTATATAGAGCAGATGGTCGAGTTGGTTAACTTCCTGCTCGACAAAGGCTATGCCTACAAAGGAGAAGACAAATCAATATATTTTTCTATAAATAAATTTGCAGATTATGGCAAGCTGTCCAATCTTGATAAAAGTGGCCTAAAAAGCGGTGCCAGAGTGTCTCAAGACGAATACAACAAGGAGAATCCGGCAGATTTTGCCCTGTGGAAAGCTTGGGACGCAAGCGACGGGGAGATTTATTGGGAAACATCACTGGGCAAAGGGCGGCCGGGTTGGCACATCGAGTGTTCGGCTATGAGCCAAAAAGAGCTGGGGCAAACAATAGATATTCATGCCGGAGGAGTAGATTTAATCTTTCCCCACCATGAAAACGAGATTGCCCAAAGCGAAGCCGCTACCGGCAAACAATTTGCCAAATATTGGGTGCATGGCGAACATCTGCTTGTTGATGGCAAAAAGATGAGCAAAAGCCTAAATAACTTTTATACTCTTGATGATATTATCGGTAAGGGCTTTAGCCCCTTGGATTTTCGTTATCTCTGCTTGCAAGCCCATTATCGCTCTAAACTGAACTTTACATGGGAGGGCATGGAATCAGCCAAAAATTCGCGGCTCAGATTGCAAAGAATCGCACAAGAGATAGAGAATAAGGCACAGTCAACAAATCGATCACAAACCTTGGATTCGAAATATCTAAGCCAGTTCAAAGAAAAAATCTTTGATGATTTGAACACTCCGGAGGCGTTGGCTGTTGTGTGGGAGATGGTAAGAGATACAGAAGTCAAAGAAGACGAAAAATATGCGACAATTCAATATCTGGATAAAGAGATCTTGGCTTTGGGATTACAAGAGTCGATCATTGAATCAATCCCGAAAGAGATTCTGGCTCTATCGGAGTTAAGAAGTAAAGCTAAAATTGAAAAGAATTTTGCGGAGGCGGATAGGATTAGAGAAGAGATCGAACGAGGTGGCTACACGCTAAAAGACACGGCAAACGGCACAAAAATACTACAAAAATGACTATGACAAATATTTGGACTAAAAAAGATAATAAACCTCTTTTAGTGTTGGCACCCATGGCGGGCTATACCGATAGCGCATTTCGACAACTCTGCCGTGAATTTGGCGCTGATATTGTAATTTCCGAACTTATTAGTGCAGATGCAATTGCCTACGGCAAGTTTATAATAAAGAATAATGAATTAAGAATAATGGACAGGGGGGGAAGGGTTGTTGTAGAGGGGAAGAATAAGGCGACGGCAGAGATGTTGTCATTCAGTCAAAAAGAAAGACCCTTTGTGGTTCAGCTTTTTGGCAAATATCCCGAGAAGTTTGCTAAAGCTGCAAAGTGGGTGAGTGAAGAGCTAAAACCTGATGGAATTGATATAAATATGGGCTGTCCTGCACATAAGGTTATCGGTAGCGATCATGGTGCGGCCCTGCTTAAGAACCCTGATTTGGCCCTAGAAATTGTAGGCGCAGTAAAAGAGAACACCAATTTACCCGTTTCTGTAAAAACGCGTCTCGGTTGGGACAGTGACGAGCAAATTTTAGACTTTGCGCCAAAATTAGTTGAAGCTGGAGTAGATGCCATTATTATCCACGGCAGAACCTATAAAGATGGGTTTAAGGGAAAAGCGCGCTGGCAGAATATCTACAATGTTAAATCAAGAATCAAGAATCAAAAATCAAAAATTAAGGAAGTTGCTATCATAGGAAACGGGGATGTGCAAAGCTACGAGGAGGCAATGGAACGCGCTAACAACGGCGCAGTAGCGCTTGATGGAGTGGCAATCGGCAGGGCGGCTTTTGGAAATCCTCAAATTTTTATGAATAATGAATTACGAATAAAGAATAATGGATTAAGGGAATTAATTTTAAGGCATGCGAGGTTGGCGCAGGAAACAAAAGGTGAGCGTGGTATAATTGAGATGCGAAAGCATCTTTTGGCCTATACAAAAGGCCTCCCAAATGCCAAAGAGCTAAGAATGAAGCTGGTGGAGGTGAAGAGTGTTAAGAAGATTGAGGAAATAATCAGCCGATTTGAGCTATAAATATTCAACCTTTCAATAAATCCAATATTAAAAATCAAAAATCAAAATGAAAAATGACAATCACTTTCTAGGATTCGAAGATTCTTCACAAATTCAGGATGAATACAATAGTTTGTCATTCTGAAGCGTAGCGAAGAATCTACTTAATCAATATGAGCCAGAAACAATATTATGTTTACATAATTACAAATAAGAACGAAACAGTTCTTTACACTGGTGTCACAAATAATATTTTACGAAGAATGCTTGAACATAAAAGAAAATTAGTTCCCGGCTTCTCATTCAAGTATAATCTGAATAAGTTAATTTATTACCAAGGATTCAATTCAGCCGGAGAGGCTATTTCTGCTGAAAAGAAAATTAAGGGCTGGACAAGAGATAAAAAGATTGAGTTAATTATTAACATAAACCCACAATGGCGAGACTTATCTTTAAACTTTTTCGAAGAAGATCCTTCGCAAGCTCAGGATGACAGTTAGAATATGTTAATAGAAGATCCTTCGCAAGCTCAGGATGACTATGATATCTTTCATTCTGAAGCGTTGCAAAAAATCTACATTGATAATGAATTATTACTTAAACTTATAACTTTTAACTTATTAATTATTAATTAATTTATAACTTGAAATTATTATTTTTAACTTATTACTTTTAAATTGTGTTAGGAGGTCATATGTCCATTGATTTATCCCCCCGTGTCGGTTTGCCGGTAACATTATTAGATAATAACAAACTCGAGTTTGGAGAGGGTGTGGATTTGGAGAAGATGAATGTGCGCACAATGGCGGATTTAAGAGTGGTAGCTAAGGATAAAAATCTGAGCCTAAGTGATGACCCTGCCTATTTTATGTATCGTGGCGTGCACAAAATTGAGGATAAAGAAAAACTAACCAGCCACAATCAACGGTTTGATTTGACCGTAATTCCAGCCGGCAATTTAGGAGAGGAGTTTATTAAAACCTCCGGTCACTATCATCCGGTAAAAGAGGGCACAATCGTAGAATATCCGGAGCTGTATTACGTTGTAAGCGGGCAAGCCACCTATATTTTGCAAAAGCATGGCCGTGAGGGCGCAATAGAGGATGTTATTCTGGCGCGAGTTAAGGCTGGCGAGGCAATACTCGTGCCGCCTTTTTATGGCCATGTAACTATAAACGAACTAGATGAACCCTTGGTAATGGCTAATTGGGTGGAGGCAAATTTCTCATCAATTTACGGTGATTTTGAGGAGAAGAGGGGAGCGGCGTATTATTTGATGAATAATGAATTAAGAATAAAGAATAATGCTTATGGGGATGTGCCGGAGATGAAAGAAGCGCAAAGTAACCCTGTGTGTTTAAGTGAGCTAAAAGATTTACCTATTTACGATTACTCTAAATATATTGAAAAGCTGGAATTGTTGGCAAACCCCGAGAAATATCTATCTGACTTTGAGCTAAATAAACTGTTTTTGTTTGTTTAAACAACATTTATGCGAAGCTCAAACTTTTCCTCGCATAAATCACGCTAAAGCGTGGGCTCCAACACACGGAGCTCAAACTTCAGTTTGAATAAGTGTTAAGCTTCCGCCAGAGGCGGATCGGCCTATGGCTGAAAAGCGTGGGCTCAAACCCCCTGAGATCAAACTTTAGTTTGCAATAATTTTGTTAAAAATGTGGCCAGACCCCTTGAGCTCAAACTTTCCCAACCGCCTTTGGAGGTAGTTTGTTTTAATAATGAGAACGCCTTCTTTGGAAGTGTTTCTGAATATAGTATATGCTAGGACAACTTGACAGATTGGTAAAAAAGTGCTAGGATTTTAGCATTAGTTAATAATGTTGAAAAAACAAAAACGGAGGAGGAACCTTCGTTTTTTGTGTCTTAAGGCCTGGCTGGGATTTGGGGACCCTATGGGCAGGAAGCTCTGTTGCTGACAATGCGGGCCCGAGAAAACCAGAGGGCCTGGTCTGGCTTCATCTTGACTGCTTCTCTCCCTCTTTCCGGCTAGACCTTAGGAGACAAAATAGGTGAATTATGAATGATGAATAAAGAATAATGGTTGGGAAGCAACCTGTGTGGAATGAGACGCGATATTTATTAGCCTACTATCTACTTGCTTCTTCTACTCGCTAATAGTGATTCGTCTCACTCCAATCTATCGCTCCAAGCCGCGTTAGCGGCCAAAGCGGGAGAGGAATGAGTCGGCTTCGCGCTAGCGTGCTTACAAGCCCGCAGGGGCGAAGTAGCACGTTGACATAGTTTGAAACTACCCCTTCGGGGGAATTATGGATGAGGAGTGATCAACCATGAGGGCGAAAGTCCTCGCAGTTGTCGTGATCATGCTGGCACTGGGTGCAGTAATGGCCCAGATGCCGGCGGAGGCGCAGACCGTAACGACTTCGGCGGGCACGTGGAGCGGAAGCTCCTATGGTCTCGACTTAGTCATAACCGTCAACAAGAGTGTCCAGATCCCAGCTGGGCACGTAACGATCTGGTTCAGTGACCGGGAAGGCGGCGACGCCGAGTACTGGTACTTGGGGGGTAATCGTGTCATCACGGTTCCGCACCTCGACTCCTTTCGCTACTGCATGTTCCGTGTGGAACTGCAGGGAGCGTATAAGGAGCAGGCAGTGCTGAACCCTGTGACGTCATCCTGGAAGCCGGTGTCGGGGCAAGAGAATGTATTCTACGCTCCGGTCAACGGCGGCGAGAACTGGGCGCAGATCTGGATCGGCGGGAAGAAGAAGACGTCCTTGCAGTTCCTCTTCTGGAGCGTAGGGGTCGGTTCCAAAACGGTCTGGAGCGCGGACAGTTTCCGCGTCTACGACCGCATGGAAACCGGCTTGTCCGACATCAAGGCGCAGCGTGAGATCGCTGCCGCGACATGGCCGTCTCTCGGACCTGCTGACTGGGATCTCTGGGCGCGTATGTGGGTTTACGAAACCCACTACCTCTCCCAAGGGCTCGTCAGCACTGGCACGGAGTCGAATCCTGTCGTGTCGACCGCCTCGTTGAAGGCGCTGTTTGATCTGCGGCAGAAGCGGGCGTCGGTTTGTGATGGTCCGAAGTACCTGGGGCTCGAGGTCAGACGGCTAGACATGGAGTCCGGTGAGTGGGTCGAAGTGTGGAGCGGGCATCAGCTCGCACCGCCTTCGCCAGATGCCGTGCTTCCCATGAGATGGGATTTCCCACCAGGCCGCGTAGAGTACAGGTGGGGGGTAGAAGGTTGGCGTGAGATCTGGGCAAGTGACAGTGTGCTGTACATCCCGGCACCGGAAGGTGCCTCATCTAGGTGACAACAATGAAGAAGATCACCGCCGTAGTTGCCGTACTGCTGCTGGTGGCAGCCATCACCAGTGTCGGTGCACAGGCTCAACCCCTGAGCACCGGTTCGTTGAGGAGCACCCTCATGTACGCGCACCGCGGCGACGCGGCGCGCAACATCGAGGGGCTCCTCCGTGTCCTTGGGGTTCCTGTGGGCTTGAAGGACGCCCACAACCCTGCCGCCCGGCAGTTCCCCTTCCTCCGCGCGTGGTCGGAATGCGCGGAGTTTGGCGTCATGCACGCCCCAGACTTTGGGGGCAAGGCATGGCAGCACCTTTCGGCCGAGCAGATTCGGGCGTTGTACCGCGATTTTCCCGAGTCTCACTCCTTCCTTAACCGGACGTTCCCGGGCGGGAAAGATAATCGCCCCCTGATTTCAGCGGAAGACCGGAAGGACCATGCAGCCAGAGTCTGCT
>CAZLCL010000016.1:9166-17727 GCA_964558315.1 uncultured Candidatus Saccharibacteria bacterium | reverse complement strand
CCACGCTTTAGCGTGATTTTCAACAATTGTTGTCCGATTTAATAATAGTGATAAAATAATAGTGCGCCTTTAAAAATCAATTATTAAATATCAAATATATGAATGGCCACAAAGAAACAAGCTCTAACGAGGATTCACTTTCTGGAATGTGTTCTCACGGAAATTTTCCTTCCGATTGCATTGATTGTAAAAAATCAAGCGAACAATCAGGCTTTTTAACAGAAACTGACCGTAAATATCTGTTGGAATCAGCTACTACCGTAGCTAATACTATCGCTTTAGGAGATAGCCCAGACATTGTCATTTTCCCCGACACATCCGCTAGACCTTTATACTATCTGTTTAACCCTCTATTTAATTATCTTGCAGAAAGAGATGGAAATTATCCGCAATATTTTTTTATCAGCCCCAATAAAGATGTCGGCAAAGTCTATTCTGAAACAGTCCAAATATTAGAAAAACGTTTAGAAAACGATAAGCTAGACAAAAAAACTCAGGATATGCTAAAGAGAATATTGCATTTCGTTAGGCCATTAGTTCGTGATCAATATCAATATAAGAGTGCGATCGACAATAGAGCAAAAAGCATTTTGAAAAATACTATAAATAAAGAAAACCCGAGAATTATTGCAATAGACGACTACTTTTATGATGGAGAAACGGCAAAAGAATTATTTTCGGTATTCGGCCAGAATTTAGAATTTTACGCTCTTTTATGTGGACTCACCGATGAAGCCGACAAATTAGGTGTTATTTACGGCATGGCGGACCCGTTTGTTCCAGAGCAAATGAGAGGAAAAACCGGCTCTCTTGGATTTAATTTCAGGCAAGGAAAAAATAGGCTCGCCTTAGGTGTTGAGAAAATGTCTGATCGAGCAGTTGCATCTGCACTGCCACCAGCGAAGAGGAAAGCTCATTCCCTTGAGATTGCTGAATTACGAGGTGAGATGCGAAAAATTGGAGAAGAGGTTTTAACAAAAATCGCCCCTAAAAGTGAATAAATTGCTTTTAATATTTTTGCATTTTACAAAATTTTTTTTGCTGTGCCCGTTTTAAGCATTTTTATGCTATAATTCAGCTATGGAAGTGCGTAATAATAAATGGCTAGAGAAAAGACTAAATCTGCTTGTTCGGCAATATTTTGTTGATTTAAGCGTGCCAAATGATCTTTATATCACATTTGGACGAGCCGGTAAAAGGCAACTTGGGAAAATCAGTAAAATTCCTACAAAATTAGCTTTAGACAGAGTTAGAGGAAAGTTTGATACCTTAATCACTATTAACTCTCATTTTAAAAATTTCTCTATTCCAGATTTTGTAGTAGATGGCACAATAATTCACGAGCTCTGCCACTACGCTCACGGCTTTTCCTCCCCTCTGCCTCAATTATCACGTTTTCCTCACGCAGGGGGCATTGTTAAAAAAGAGATGATTAAACGCGGAGCGGGGGATATATACTTAAAAGAGAAAAAGTGGCTTAAAAATAATTGGCAAAAATATTTAAATAATAATTAATTTTAAATGGGGTAATTATGGAAAAATGTATTTTTTGTCAAATTGCTAATAAATCAATACCGACAGAAATTATTTACGAAAATGATGATTTTATGGTTTTTAAAGATGTTAATCCCAAAGCAGATGTCCATTTTTTGGTTATTCCCAAAAAACATTATTCTGCCATCTCGACACTCAAAGCTGATGATTTTTTAATGGTTGGGGAACTATTTAAGGTTGCTAAGCTTATTGCAGAACAAAAAAACATCGCCAGATCTGGTTATCGCTTGGTTATCAACAGTGGTCAAGATTCCGGCATGCAAGTTAACCATTTGCACCTTCATATTCTTGGAGGTAGTAAATTGAATGATATAAATTAGATGCTAACGATACCTAAAACCGAAACTTTTTTAATAAAGCTCATACCTTCTCGACCACCTTTAGAGGTAGTTTGATGTAAGCACACTATGGCGTGTATTTTTAAAGAATTCCGGATTTGAGTAAATAATTGCTTGCCAAAATCAGTATAAATCGCTATAATAACCTAAAGATATTTAATTAACATGCTTTTTTAGCATTTTTTTGAAGGTGGTGATTAGTTTGATTAGAGTAGATAAAAAAGGCGACGAACGTCCAGAGGTATTAATAAGACGCTTTAATAGGGAAGTCCAGCAAAGCGGTATTATGACGACCGCCAAAAAAAATAGATACTACGAAAAGGATCTTAATCGAGGCTTGCGTCGCAAATCTGCCATAAGAAGAAATTCAATCGCTTCTATTAAGCGCGGTTATTAATTCGGAGGTAAAGTGAACTCTATATTGCAAAAAATAGATAGAGAATATATTGATGCTTACAAAAGCAAAGATCAATCGGCTATCTCCGTTTTAAGAATGCTAAAAAGCGCCTTAAAAAATTTTGCTATTGAAAAAAGGCTGGAGATAAATGAACTTGAGACTAACGATATTTTAAAAGTAATCTCCAAAGAGGTAAAACAGCGGCAAGATGCTTCCTCTCAATATCAAGCCGGAGGTAGGCAAGATCTTGCCCAAAAAGAGATTGATGAAATTAGTATTTTAAATAAATATCTTCCACAGCAATTATCAGAAGATGAGATCTCTAAGATACTCCAAACGATAATTGATCAAAATGGCCAAGCTAAGCTTAGCGAATTTGGAAAAATCATGAGCATAGCGATGCCACAATTTGCCGGTAAGGCTGATGGCAATAAAGTATCTCAGATACTTAGAACACTCTTACAAAAATGAAAAAAGCTCAAACAAAATTTTTTTACTATTCTATTTTTATTTTAGCCCTGTTTCTTTTACTTTTTAATTTTATCTCTTATTTTATCTCGATTTCTACTAATCTTTTTATGATTAAAGTTTTGTTTTGGGCGATATTATCGCTAATCTTTGCTACATTTATTACTTACGGCTATGCTCTAACCAGCTCAACAATCGCTGATGCTATGTTTACATTACGTCGTATGCATCGTGCAGAAAATCTTTCAAATCCATTACTTTTGCGCCTTGCCAACGAAGCTCCAGGCACCTATCACCACTCCATTAACGTGTCTAACTTAGCCCAACACGCGGCACGAGCTATTAAAGCAGATTCATTATTGGTAAGGGTTGCCTCTTATTACCATGACATTGGAAAGTTAAATGAACCAAAATTATTCGTAGAAAATCAGTCACAGACTGATTTTCTTGAAGAAGAAGCTTCAGCACTTTGGATTAGAAGCAACGCTAAAAAAATTATTTCTCATGTCGCCAGCGGTAATAAAATAGCCACAGACTCCCAATTACCGGAAGATATTATTGAGATAATTTCTGAGCATCACGGTGATTCTAAGGCGCTATATTTTTATGCAAAGGCTAAAGATAGGGGATTAAAAATTAAAAAAAGTGATTTTGCTTATCCCGGCCCCAAGCCCAGCTCTAAGGAGTCGGCAATAATTATGCTTGCAGATTGCGTCGAAGCTAGCGCCAAAGCCAAACAACCCTCGGATAAAAAAGATATTGCTCAGATAGTTGATTCAATTATTGAGGAAAAAGTTAACGAAAAACAATTGATTAATTGTGGCTTGTCTTCGGGAGATTTGAAAAAAGTTTCAATGGCACTTAAAGAGTCCTTGTCTAGTATATACCATAAAAGAGTTGAATATGAGCACTGATATTGATATTGAATTTATCGGCCGTTTCGATAATGAACAGAAAGATATCATTAAAAATAAAGTTAAATTTATATTAGATAAATTAGAAATTGATCGTATTAATACAGCTTTGGAGATCCAACTTGTAAGCGACGCCGAAATGCAGAAAGTTAACTATAAATACCGAAATATCTCAAAAACGACAGATGTTTTATCTTTTCCACAACCGAATATTGCTACACCGCTTAAATTGTTAGGAACCATAATAATTTCTCCCGCAGAGGCAAAAAAGAGAGGTGAAGAAATTCTAGAGCTGGTAGAGCATGGCCTAATGCATTTATTGGGTTATGACCACGAAAACGATCCTGCAATGTGGCAAAATATCGCAACAATAATTGATCACAACACTAAGGTATAAATATGTCAAAACTTGATGTAAAAAAATTGATCAGAAGCTTTCATTACGCATTTCGCGGAGTTATTCACTTGCTTACAGATCAACAAAATGCTAGGATACACGCTTCGGCAACCATACTTGTGGGTATTATAGCTTATCTTTTAGATGTTACTAGAATTGAGGCGGCTATTCTGTTTATCGCCATAATTATGGTATTTGCAATGGAGATAATCAACACAGCAATAGAAAATATTTGCAATTTGGTAGATGAAAAAGATAATGAGCAGATCAGAAAAATTAAAGATGGAATGGCAGGCAGTGTGCTTATTGCCGCATCAATTGCAGTTGTCGTTGCTTTCTTAATTTTTCTTCCGCATATTAAAGAGTTATTCAATAATGCATAAACCCTTTTCACTTTAAGAAAAGATGTGTTAAAATCATTATTGATAGCATAAAAAATATATTGATCATTTATGGAGGCGGATTTTAATGTCGAGGGAATTTATTAGTGTCGGTTTGGATATAGGTAGCACAAAAGTTATTACTTGTGTGGGGAAATTTGATAATGGCGTTATAGATATTATCGGTTTGGGGCAATCGCAAAATCAAGGCATGCGAAAGGGTGTTATTGTTGACGTAGAAGAAACCGTATCTGCAATTTCGGCTTCACTCGAAGAAGCCGAACGAATGAGTGGTATTGCATTAAAAAACGCCGTAATCGGTATAGATGGCACCCATATTGAATCAACGATCTCAAAAGGAGTCATAGCTGTATCTCGTGCCGATGGGGAGATATCCGATCAGGATGTGGATAGAGTAATACAGGCCGCCAGGGCCATTCCCAATCGCCCTAATCGTGAAATTCTTCATGCTATACCTATGAATTTTGTAATTGACGGTCAAGATGTTGTTAAGGATCCACTGGGCATGAGCGCGATTAGATTGGAGGTTGATACTCATGTTATTTCGACCTCTACAAACGCGATAAAAAATTTACAGCGCTGTGTTGAACAATCCGGAATTACACCGATTGAAATAATTTTTTCTCCACTTGCCACTACCAAAATTCTTTTGTCAAAACGCCAAATGGAGATCGGAGTAATATTAATAGATATTGGCGCTTCCTCTACTTCTTATGCTGTTTTTGAAGAGGGAGATTTAATAAACTGCGGTGTTATACCTATCGGTTCGGCTCATATTACTAACGATATTGCTATCGGTTTAAGAACCTCTATCGAAATGGCTGAAATATTAAAAACCAAACACGGTTACGCTTTGCCGGATAAAGTATCCGAGAAAGAAGAAATTCAGCTTAAATCAATTGATAAGCGAGAAGAGGGGGTAGTCTCGATTAAATATATTTCAGAGATTATTGAAGCTAGATTAAAAGAGATATTATTAATAATCAGGCAAAGGCTGGAAGGGATAGACAGGGACGGCACACTACCGGCTGGCATTATCTTAACCGGAGGCGGATGCAAGCTAGAAGGTATAGTTGAGCTTTCCAAAGAAACTTTACGTTTGCCAGCCCAGGTTGGAACTCCATTAATTGAGGCCAACGGCTTAGTTGACAAGCTCGATGATCCAGTATATGCTACAAGCGTAGGTTTGATGTTATGGGGCAAAGAAAAGCCTGCAACTTCTTATAAATTAGATTCCGGTTCTGTATCCGGAATTTTAGAGAAAGCCAAAGGCTTTTTAAAGCAGTTTATGCCTTAAATTTATTTTGATGTTATTAAATTAGATGGATGGGGCTAAAGAGAGGTAAAATGGTTGAAAAAAAATCCTCTGAGCTAGAAAATTTCGCAGTTATTCGAGTTATCGGTGTAGGAGGCTCAGGAAACTCAGCTTTGACTCGTATGATTAACTCCAAACTTCGCGGAGTTGATTTTATTGCGATAAATACTGATTCTCAGGCCTTAGCCTTTAATGAAGCACCGATAAAAATTCAAATCGGTAAAGACACTACTCGTGGATTGGGGGCTGGAGCCGATCCAGAAGTCGGCCGAAAATCTATCGAAGAAAACAAAGAGGAAGTGTATGAAGCGATAAAAGGTTCGGATATGGTTTTTGTAACCTGTGGTATGGGGGGAGGCACAGGCACTGGTGCGGCACCTTTTGTGGCAGAAATTGCTAAGGAGCTTGGGGCTTTAACTGTTGGTGTTATTACTAAGCCTTTTTCGTTTGAAGGTCAAAGACGCAGAAGAATTGCCGAAGCCGGCATTTCCGAGATGAAGGAGAAGGTTGATACCTTAATTACCATACCCAACGATAGATTACTTCAGGTTATTGATAAAAAAACTTCTCTATTCGACGCTTTCGGTATAGTTGACGATGTATTAAGGCAAGGTGTTCAAGGTATTGCAGATTTAATTACATTGCATGGTATCATAAATGTTGATTTTGCCGATGTCAAGGCGATTATGTCAGACGCAGGGAGCGCTCTAATGGGAATTGGCCACGGCACAGGCGACAATAGAGCCATAGAAGCGGCTAGAAGCGCAATAGATTCGCCACTTTTAGAGCTTTCCATTGATGGTGCTAAAGGAATTCTTTTTAACATTACTGGCGGCCCGGATTTGGGCATGTATGAAATTGATGAAGCGGCTAAAGCTATTACAGAAGCGGCTGATGCCGATGCCAATATAATATTCGGGGCAATAATTGATGAGGCGATGCAAGGAGAAGTAAAAATTACCGTAATTGCCACCGGTTTTGAATCCGAACACACAAAAGTCACCCGCACACCAATTACCAGGGAAACCAGGCCGCAAGATATTCCATCCTCTCAAATTATTAGACACAGAGAAGATGTCATACCCATGTCTCCTACGACACCAGTTGAGCCGGCAATCGAAGACGACGAAGATGAGATAGAAGTGCCTGCTTTTATCAGACGTAAATTAAAATAATTCTAGATACAACACATAAAAAAGCCGCTACCATAAATATGCGGTTTTTTTGTTTGACACCACAAGATATGCTGGATTATAATTTGTAGTATCACTATATGTTGGTATTATCGCAGATTCCGTATTTTTGATCTTTGATTTTTAATTTTAATTTATTGTATGCTTTGTCCGCTATGTAAAAAATCAGACACCAGAGTTCTTGATTCCCGAGATGAAGAAACTTTTGTAAGACGCAGACGTGAGTGTTTAAAATGTCGTTACAGATTTACAACTTTTGAGCGCTCCAATACTATCTCCTTAAAGGTTATAAAACGCGATGGTAGTTATCAAGATTACGATAGGAATAAATTATCAAGAGGCATTAAGCTTGCTCTCGAAAAGAGGCCATTCAACAGCGATCAAATAAACCATATCATTTCTACCCTAGAACAAGAAATTGTCGGCAAACACAAAAAAGAGATATCATCCAAGGAGATAGGCGATATTGCAATTAACAAACTTCGCAACATCGATGAGGTCGCCTATTTAAGATTTGTGTCTGTATTTAAAAAATTCGGTAGCGCTAAAAAATTTCAGAAAGAAGCAGAAAAATTTTTTTAATATTTGATGTTTGTGTTATTATTAAATCAAAACTAATATAACCAAAAAGGAGAAATATGGCTGAAGATAAAGCGCATAGCACAATAAAAATTTCTAATAATCTTGAATCCGTCATTGGCGAAGGCAAGCCGGTATTGGTAGATTTTTTTGCCACGTGGTGCGGACCTTGCCAGATGATGTTACCGGTGATTGAAGAAATTGCTAATGAATTTAATCAAGATTTTTCTGTGGCCACTTTAGATATTGATCAAAATGCCGAATCCGCCGCTAAATATGGCGTGATGAGCGTGCCTTCGTTTTTGGTTTTTAAAGATGGTAAAGAAGTGGCTAGAATGATGGGAGCTATGCCCAAAGAGATGCTTATCAGCAAGGTGAAAGAGGCCATAAAATAACCTTTTAAATATTCAGCCGATCAATATACAATGATTAAGGAATATTCAACCGTTCGATGAACAATGATTAACAGGTGATAATTTACGGTTTTTTTGATAATTTAATTATTTAAATATTGATTGAATATTGTTTATTGAATATTGTGTGCTATCCCCCTCCTATCGCATTTCGCATCTTGCTTATTGCATCTTGCTTATCGCTTATTGCTTATTGCATATTCCTTATCCATTATTCTTTATTCATTATTCATAATTCATAACAAGGTATATACTATTGACATATTTGTCTATTTGTGTTAATATATATTTCGTTGTTGGTTTTCGTGTCTCAAACAAAGCGCACCTAAACCACAAAGCTCTTTATACTCGCTACTGCCCTCTAAGGTTTCGATTTTTCGAAGCTAAGGAGGGCTGTTGCATTCTAGGGCCGATTCGCTCGGCCTTAGGGTAGCAATAACATCACGGAACGTCCCCCCCAAGGAGGGTGACACATGAACTACAAAATCGAAGCCGCCTTGGGAATAATCGTCGCGGCTGTCGGCGTTGCTCTCGTTATGAGCGACCCGACGGTGACGACGATCAACGGGGCCGACATCCTAGCTTTCTTAGG
>CAZLCL010000016.1:0-9066 GCA_964558315.1 uncultured Candidatus Saccharibacteria bacterium | reverse complement strand
GGTCTATTTAATAAATTAGAGCTCAAGCTTTAGCTTGATATAAACACACGATAAATCGTGATCTCAACAATCAGAGCACAAGATTCATCTTGTATAAACACACGATAAATCGTGATCTCAACAATCAGAGCGCAAGATTCATCTTGTTGTTTACAATGAATGTGTTTAAAAAGAATTAGAGCTCAAGCTTTAGCTTGAATTACCACTATAAAAAACCTCAACCTAAGTTGTTTTACGCCCTCCATGGTGTATAATATCAGGTATGAAATCAGAATATCTTGGCTTAAATTTTGCCGCTCAAAGTAAGATTCTGGAAGGCCTAAACCAACAACAAAAAGAGGCCGTTACGCACAAAAACGGTCCACTTTTAATAATCGCAGGCGCTGGAACCGGCAAAACCAGCGTAATTACCCGCAGAATTGCTTACATTATTGAGCAAAAATGGGCTAAACCCAGCGAAATATTAGCTTTAACCTTCACCGAAAAAGCCGCCGCCGAAATGGAGGAGAGAGTAGATAAGCTTGTCCCTTACGGTTACACCGATATGTGGATATCCACCTTTCACGCTTTTGGTGACCGTTTTTTGCGAGATCACTCGCTTGACTTTGGACTGCCATCGAATTTTAAGGTTTTAACTGCAACAGAGCAGGCGATATTTATGCGCCAACACATTTTTGCCTTTGATTTAGATTATTTTCGCCCCAAATCAACACCAACCAGCCACATAAAGGCACTTCTTAATCACTTTTCTCGGCTCAAGGATGAGCTAATTAGTCCCGAACAATATCTTGCTTGGACGGAAAGCCAAAAAGGAGATATTGAAGATCTCGAGCTAGATAAATATCTTGAGCTAGCTAAAGCTTATCAGAGATACCATGAATTAATGTTACAATCGGGAAGTCTCGATTATGGCGATCAAATCTACTTAACCCATAAGGTGTTGTCCGAGAATAAAAAGATTTTAGCTGAGACACAAAAGAGATTTAAATACGTATTGGTTGATGAGTTTCAAGACACAAACTATGCCCAAAATGAATTAGTTAAGTTGATATCCGGTTCCAATGGCAACATTACAGTAGTGGGCGACGATGACCAATCTATTTATCGCTTTCGTGGCGCTTCCATCTCTAATATTCTGAAGTTCAAGGAGGATTACAAGCTAACAAAACAAATTGTTCTTAACCAAAACTACCGCTCGACGCAAGAGATACTAGATGCCTCATATAAACTGATTCAACACAACAACCCAGATAGACTGGAGATTAAGAATAAAATCAACAAAAGACTCATTTCGGACAAAAAGGGGAACAAACCGCTTCTTTTGCACTGTAGCTCACTGTCCTCCGAAGCAGATATTGTTGCGCAGACAATTATCAAACTCAAAGAAGAACACGCATACCAGAACAAGGATTTTGCAATCTTAGTAAGAGCAAACAATCAAGCCTCAGCCTTTATCCAATCGTTAAATTTATATAATATCCCATATATATTTTCCGGCTCCGGCGGATTATTACAAAAACCGGAGATCAAAATGGCTGTTTCTTTTTTGCGCTGTCTGGCTAATCCGGATGACAACTTATCTTTTTTTCACTTAGCTAACTCCGAAGCGTATGGATTAAACCCCAACTCTCTTGCCAAATATTTTGCCAAAGCTGGTCACCGCAACAGGTCAATTTCGGAAATCAGAGAGGAAGGTGAATACGATTCTGAAATTCTCCCCATTGTTGAAGATTTAGAAAAGTATCGAATGCTTATTCCTACACATAAAGCAGGTGAGATTTTATATCAATTTCTGTCAGATCACAAATTGCTAAAAAGTTGGATTGATTCCAAAAATGTAGCAGACGAGATTAAGATTTTTAATATGGCAACTTTTTTTGAAAGAATTGCCAACTTCGATCATGTTTCGGAAGATAAATCAGTGTTGGCCTTTTTGTCTGCACTAGAGCTAATAATAGAAGCAGGAGATGAGCAATCTGTAAACGAAATAGATAGTGATATTGATGCAGTCAATATTCTTACGGCTCACGCCGCCAAAGGCTTAGAATACAAAACTGTTTTTGTGGTTAATATGGTTTCCGACCGTTTTCCTTCTAGAAATATAAAAGATGCCATACTAATTCCGAAAGAGTTGATTAAAGAACAAATATCCGAAGGTGATTTTCATATACAAGAAGAGCGCCGCTTATTTTACGTAGCAATCACCAGAGCCAAAGAGCATCTGTTTATAACCTCCGGAGATGACTATGGAGGTAAGAGGATCAAAAAAATCTCTCCGTTTGTCCTCGAAATGTTTGACGAACCCAATCCCGCCAAAATTAAGCACAAACTATCACCAGAGCAAAAAATTGAAAGATTCAAAAAGGTCTCCGAATCTCAACAAATAGCTCTATTAGCTACAAAACCAATAAAATTATTACGCCTATCGCGCCAGCAGATAGATGATTACTACTCTTGCCCGCAGAAATATTATTTGGCACACATAATTAAGATTCCACTTTTAGAAAACCATTATCTGGTTTACGGCACCGCCATTCATGCCGCCCTAAATCTCTATTTTTCTCATAAAATGAGAGGTGCAAAAATATCACCCGAACAAGTAATTAAGGCCTACAAAGACGCTTTTGTAGGTAGCGGTTTTATTAGCAGAGAACACGAAGATCAGCGTTACAAGCAAGGTGTAGAGACTCTAACAAATTTCATCAATCAAGCGCAAAAAGACCCGAGTATCCCATTTGCAGTCGAATCATCTTTTGAGTTCAGTTGTGGAGAGGTTAAGGTTAATGGTCGTTATGATCTTGTTTTCAAAACGAATGACAGTTACGAAATATGCGACTTTAAGACCTCTGAAATCAAAAACCAGAAAGATGCCAACTCGCGCATAAAAAAATCCACACAAATGCAAATGTATGCACTTTCATGGTATAAAAATAATGGCATAATCCCCAAAACAACATTGTTTTTTATTGAGCCGTCTCTTAAAGCCGAGTATCAGTTTAAGCCGGATGACATCCATCAAACAGAGGAGATGATTCTTGAGGTTTCGGAAGGGATTAAAAAGGGTAAATTTATTGCAAAACCGAACAGCCGCGAATGTGGCTATTGCGCATATAAAGATATCTGCCCTGAATCATTAGCATAAATAGATATTACAATTTATTAAGATATAATATTTTTATGGATTTATTACAAAATTTTTTTGATAATTACGGACTGGTAGCTGGTTTTATTTTGTTAGTTTTAGAAAATGTTGGAGTGCCTTTTCCCACTGCAGTTGTTTATCTCTATGGTATTGATCAAATTCAAACAAATGGTTATTCATATTGGTATTTAATTTTTCTTTTTTCATTTGCTCATGTGCTCGGGTCTCTTTTGGCTTATTATCTGGGTTTGGCTGGAAATGTATTTGTTTCAAAAAAAATATCATCTAATAGTAAAATTACCAAAACAAAAAAGAAGATTGAGACATGGTATAATAAATATGGTAGCATTTCAAGTTTTTTTGTCAGATTTATCGGATATGTGCGCCCGTGGAGTTCGTTTATTGCAGGCTTTGGCAAAGAAAGGTTTTGGCCTTTTTTAATATGGACCATTCTAGGCGCAATAATTTTTAATTCTTATATGATGCTTTTTTCTGAATGGTTGATATTTATATGGCAAAACTACTACTGGACAAGATTTATAATTATCGCTGGTTTTGCATTTTCTTTAGTCGGATTTTGGTTTGTTTATCCGTTGTTTAATAAGAAAAAGATTTAGTAATAAATGTTCGCATTATGTTCGGTTTATTGATATAATAAATATAACTTATATGAATAATATTTTAATTATTGTTGCAGTATTCATTGGAGCGTTAGTCGGCACGATTGTCGCTAGCTTATTGACTAAAAAAAAGCCATTAAAAGATGACGCCCTAGAGGATAAGATTTCGCGTTTATCCACAGAAGCACTACGCATGAACTCTGAACAATTCTTAGCTATTGCTAAAGAGAGTCTTTATAATCAAAAGATTGAAATCAAAACTGATTTGGAAGGAAAAAAAAATTTGATCACAGAGCTTGTTTCTGAAATAAGAAGGGAAATAAAGCAAAATGAAAAAAGAATCGAAGAAAGTGAATCTAATAGGCTAAAGTCATTTTCGGAGCTGGCTAACGAACTAAAAAGCTATAAAGAGATAACTGGCGACTTAAAAACATCAACCGATAAGCTCAAAGATCTTTTATCAAACAACCAAATGCGAGGGGCTTTTGGAGAACAGGTAGCTGATGATCTGCTTAAAATGGCAGGGTTTGTAGTCGGCCAAGATTACACTCGAAACGAGTCGCAAGACACACGTAGCACACGCCCTGATTTTACAATCTATCTTCCGGACAAAACAAAGCTAAACATTGATGTTAAATTTCCATATAGCGCTTTAATAAAATACACAGAAAGTAGCAATAAGACAGACAAACAGAAACATCTAAACGATTTCCGCCGTGATGTAAAAGAAAAAATTAAACAGGTTTCAACTCGAGATTATGTTAATCCAGAAGAAAGAACTGTGGATTTTGTTGTTTTATTTATTCCAAATGAAATGATTTTTAGCTTTATCTACGACAAAATGGCAGACGTTTGGGAAGAAGCAATGCAAAAAAAAGTAATTATGGCCGGCCCTTTCAGCTTTACAGCAATTTTACGCATGGTTAAACAAGCTTATACCAATTTTAGCTATCAAGAAAATTTGCAACAAATTATCGGTTTGATACAAAAATTTGATGATGAATATCAAAAATATTCCGAATCAGTAAATAAGCTTGGAGATAGGATTAAAAGTGTTTCTAGCCAGTTTGATCTTGTTTCTACTACCAGAGACAAAAAGCTTACAATAATTGTTGATAAAATTAAAACTCGTCAGATAGAGAAAAATGAGCAAGATGTTATAACTGCAAACTCTGAACAAAATGATAAGTAAAAAAACTATAAAATATTTTGGTGGGGGTATTCGTTTAGATCAGTATTTAACTAATAATCAAATTGTGCCCTCCAGGTCTAAAGCGCAAAAGTTAATTAAATCTAACAACATTTTATTAAATGATGTCGCTGTAAAATCTTCTCATATCTTAAAAAATGGCGATGTTATTTCAATTCAATTTGAGACTATTTCGCCTCTTAACACCAGAGATAAAGATAAAAAATATGTTTTGGATATAATTTTTGAAGATGAAAATGTTATTGTCCTTAATAAGCCTTTCGGCCTATCGGTTCATCCATCAGAGACAACAAATGAATATACACTTTGCGATTATTTGCTCGATTATTATCCACCAATGTCCGAAGCAGTGATGGATTATACAAATAAAACGGCTTTAATACGTCCCGGTATCGTTCATCGCTTAGATAAGGATACTAGTGGAGTAATGGTCGTAGCAAAAAATTTAAAATCATTGCGGTATTTATCCGACCTTTTTAAAAGCCGATCTGTGAAAAAAGAGTATTTTGCAGTTTGCTACGGCTGGCCATCAAACCAGCAAGGAGTATTAAGCAATTATTTGGGTAGAAAAAAATCAGATCGTAAAGTTTTCACCGAAGTTGGTTTAAGTTCTGGAAAATATGCTTTATCAAAATATTATGTGGAGCAATGTTTTGCAAAATCCCATATCGGTAATTACTCTTTAGTAAAATTTATCATTTACACTGGCAGAACACACCAAATAAGAGCTCAAAGTTTATTAATGAATCATCCCGTTATTGGCGATAAATATTATTATACAAACCAATCAAAGTTATTATCAAAAAGGCTATTAGTGAATAGACAACTTCTTCATTCATTTTCTCTTGCCATAAAGCTTCCCGATAATGATTATACTTCAGTTTTTAAGTCAACACTGCCTCAAGATATGGAATGTTTATTGTCTGATAATGGATGACAACATCCTACTTTTTGACATTTTCATTCTTATTGGTATATGCTATTAATGTATTTATTAATAGCTCATAAGGATTAATATGAACCGAGAAAGAATTTCCATCTCTATCAAAAAAGATTTATTAGAAAAAATTGATCGGTTGGTTGATGGCGTCACAATAAGAAATCGCTCACACGCCATAGAATCTCTTGCTTCACAATCACTTGGTATTAATAATATTTCCGATGCCATCGTTATGGCGGGGGGGGACAGTGCCGCAGATTCTATTAATGCAATCAAAAAATCTATTGTCGGATTAAAAACCTTAGGTATTAATGAAGTTATTGTAGCGCTTGGATATCTCGGAGATAAAATAAAAAAATCTCTTGGTGAAGGCAATGATTTAGGTATAAAAATTAATTATTTTGAAGACAGTGAAGGAAGCGGGGGAGCATTATATCTTTTAAAAAATGCCCTTAAAAAAACTTTTATTGTAGTTAATATTGATGATGATCAAGAAATAGATTACTGCGCTCTGGTGGATTATCATAAAAAATCTCATAAAATAGCCACGGTAGCTACAAATAACATTAAAAGCATGAAGGGAGTATACGTGCTTGAACCAGCCGTGCTATCTTATCTGGAAAGCGGTTTTTCTATGATAGAGGAAGATGTTTTTCCCAAGCTTTTAAAAGACAATAAAGTTTCTGTTTATCCCTTACTCGGATAAAGGCTGTTGATTATTTATTTACATTTGCTAAAATTATAATTATGAAAAGAAATTTAGTATTATTGCTATCAGTAATTTTTGTGCTTTTTGCTCTTTCTGTTTTGATTGTAATACCTAAGAGCCCGCTAGCCGGAGAAAAAATTAAAGCCAGGCTAGGTCTTGATTTACAGGGTGGGACAGAGTTAATTTATCAAGCTAATTTGTCGGAGTCATCAAATAAAGTTAATGATCTAGAAAATCTAAAAAGCGTCTTTAGGAGCAGAATAGATGACCTTGGAGTTGCCGAACCAACCATCCAAAACGTTGGATTAGATAGAATCATGATTGAACTACCCGGTGTCAGCGATATTAATCAAGCAATTGAAACCATTGGTCAAACCTATGAATTGGTTTTTATGGTTGAATCTACTGCCGAAGATGGGGGAGTCCAATTAAAAGATTATTATGAAGATTATACGCTACCTAATTATTGGAAAAAAAGTGATTTAACCGGTCGAAATATTATCCCATCTAAAACAGATGTTACTTTTGATTCATCTACAAGCTCTTTGCAATCCGATCCGGTTGTGTCCATAACTTTTGATAACGCAGGCAAAGATAAATTTGCTTTGTTAACAAAAGAAAATTTAAGTAAGCAGATTGCGATTACACTTGATAATAAAATTGTTACAGCACCAAGGGTCGAAACGGAAATATCAGATGGCAAAGCAATTATTACAGGCTCAAAAGACATCGAAGAAGCCCAAAAGCTTGCCAAGAGGCTTAAAGAAGGCGCTTTGCCCATAGAGGCAAAATTGGTCGGGCAAAGAAATATTGGGGCTTCACTTGGTTCAGATTCATTAAAGAAAAGTATAATTGCCGCTATAGTTGGTTTTTTTGCTCTAGCGATCTTTATGATTATTTATTACAGAATATGTGGTTTATTGGCTACAATCGCATTAATAATTTATGCAACAATATCAATGGCAATTTTTAAATTGGTTCCTGTAACTTTAAGTCTCGCCGGCATAGCAGGATTCATTTTATCAGTCGGCATGGCATTAGACGCAAATGTATTAATATTTGAGCGTTTAAAGGAAGAGTTGCGTTCAGGCAAAGATCCTCACTTGGCTGTGAAAGACGGCTTTACCAGAGCATGGCCATCAATTAGGGACTCGAATTTATCATCCATAATAACTTGTATAATTTTATATTATTTCGGTTCAGGCCCGGTGAGAGGATTTGCATTTACTTTAGCAATTGGCATTATCGTCAGCATGTTTAGCGCCATTACCGCTACAAGAACTTTTATTGTGGCTTTATCACTGTTTAATAAAAATAAATTTGGAAAATTAATTCATGTATAGAATTATTAGAAATCGGAAAAATTGGTATATTTTATCATCCGTTTTGATTGTTTTATCACTATTTTCAATCATTTTTATTGGTTTAAGAGTCGGGGTTGATTACAAGGGCGGTTCAATTTTAGAATTGCAGAGCAGTAATGATAATTTTGATGAAATCGTTGAATCTGCTTTAAAGGACAGTAATGTTACGAATTATCAGATTAAAAATAGTGATTCCGATGTAGTAAATATCAGAATGGGAGAAATCACAAATGAGGTTAAGGAATCAATTGTAAAAGAGATTAGTAGCCAAGCTCCAGATGTGAAAGAGCTAAGTTTCGATAATATTGGCCCCACAGTCGGTAATAATTTACGCAATAAATCCATATATGCTATTATTATTGCCTCCATAGCCATAATAATATTTATTGCATATTCGTTTAGAAAAATCCCTAAGCCTCTCTCTTCTTGGAAATTCGGCTCGCTCGCAGTGATCGCCTTGATACATGACATTATTATTACAATCGGCTTTGTTTCAATTATGGGTTACTTTTTTGTCTGGATGGAAGTTGATATTTTATTTATTACCGCCTTGCTCACTATTATGGGTTTTTCTGTTCATGATACTATAGTAATTTATGACAGGTTGAGAGAAAATTTCATTAGAAACAGACATAAAAACATGGAATTAATTGCCGAAGAATCAGTTAACCAAACACTAGCTCGATCCATAAACACTTCGATTACTACAATAATTGTTTTGCTGGCATTAGCGCTTCTCGGAGCAGATTCTGTTAAACACTTCATATTAACGCTTATTTTTGGCATTACTATCGGCACATATTCGTCAATATTTTTGGCTACTCCATTAATAATTTCTTGGCATAAAAATATTAATAAATCCAGTTAATTAAAGTGGGGGAGTGTCTTAAATAAATTTGCATTTCTATTTCTTGGTTTTTATTTAATACTTTTTGTTTTTTTTCGCTGAGCATTTTTTACACATTTCTGATAATTTATAATATTATTTTTTTGTAGCTTATATTATTTATGTATTTTATTATTATTGGTTTAATAATCGGGATACTGATAGGGGGGGTTTTTCAATTTGATATTCCCTCCG
>CAZLCL010000015.1:5011-18575 GCA_964558315.1 uncultured Candidatus Saccharibacteria bacterium | reverse complement strand
CATCTTCTACCATTTCCTTTGTTTCTACCTCAAATAACGGAGGTGCTGGCTGGAATGTTACCTTTGGCGGGAAGAGTCCTGGCACAGTCTATTTTAACGGTAGTGGCGGAGAGTGGACGCTACAAGACGGCTCAACCTCTACAGGGACTTGGTATGTAGAACAAGGAGAGTTAAATACTAATGATCAAGATATTAGTGTTCTAAAACTCTCTCATCAGACTAATAATTACTTTACCCTTAATCTGGGGGCTTCCGAAGTTACGGTAACACAGCGCATTAACGATTACGGAGTATATTTTAGCGGGGCATATTTAACCATAAATGCTGGGACAAGCAAACTAATTATTTCAAAAGCTTCGGTAATGCGAACCTCGCACACTTTTTACGATATTGAATATCAGTTTAATCAGGATCTTTTACCGGACTCATCTATGATTAGAGGTAATATTACTTGCCACGATTTTACAGCTACAGGCGGGGCTCATAAAAATAGTAATCTTTTAATCGCCAACGGCAACACCCTAACAGTAACCAATAGTATAGTCTTTGCTGGTAATTCATCAGCTAATAGACTTTTAGTAACAAGTAGCACTCTAGGTGCCTCTGGTGCTATTTCCTACTCCTCCGCTTCTGTGGCTGGCTGGCAAAATGTAGATTTTCAGGATATATCTTTTTCTGCCGCTGTTAATGCCAGTGCCATTACTGGCGGGAGTGGCGATTGTGGGGGCAATACCAATCTAACCGCCACAACTGCTGATGATTGGTATTGGAACGGAAGCGGCACGAGAAATTTCTCTGATTACACCTACTGGTTTACCGAAACCAATGGTGGAGGCAGTCAAATGGCCTCTACTCGTTCGCCTTTGCCACAGGATAACTGCTACATTGATTCAAACTCGATAGACGGCACAACTAGAATTGATATGGATTTATCCCGTCCTTGTAAGAATTTAGACTTTACTGGGGCAGGTGCTTTGACTTTCGACATTGATAATAACATAGTAACTTTTTTCGGCTCGGTAACTTTGGTTTCCAATGTAACCTTAACGGTTAGCAATAATTCTACTATTTATACTGTTTTCTCAGGTAGGGGTTCACATACTATAACCTCCGCAGGTAAAAGTTGGGGACAGGTTCGGATTATGGCTTACGGCGGGACATATACTTTACAAGATGCTTTCCAGACTACAGGAAGCAACTCAGTTTTTTATCTGATGAATGGAACCTTTAACCCCAATAACTACAATGTATCGGTGGGTGGTTTCTATATCTCTGGTTCAAATACTAGAGAATATCAAGGAGGGACGGAAACCTTAACTACGGCTGGAGTTACAACTGCTTTCTACGCACCGACTATTACGAATCTGACTTGGACTGCTCCTGCGGTAATTCATGCTACTAATGCCAGTGCCTTTGCTACGAGAATGAATCTTAATACTTTGACTTTTAACGAGTTAAGGTTTACGCCCGGTGGAACAGGCAAAGTATTGTTTTCGGGAGCATTTACCTTTTCTGGTATTACCTTATCTTCTGAAGGCACAAAGAATATTAGATTTACCAAAAACACAACTTACACCATTACTGGAGACAAGTTTATAGACGGCAACGGGGCAAATGTTGTAACGATTGACACCGATACAGCAGGCACACCTTTTACGCTATCCAAAGCAAGTGGCACAGTTTCGGCTGATTATTTATCACTCAAAGACTCAACAGCTACGGGTGGTGCGACTTTTTACGCTGGCTCGCACTCTACTGATGTAAGTGGGAATACGGGGTGGACGTTTTCGGATCCGGCAAAATCTATCAGCAATGCTGGCGGTAATTGGAGCAGTAGTAGCACTTGGAGCGACGGCATAGTTCCCACATCTGCCGACGATATTATCGCTACCGCAACCTCTGGCGATTTAACAATTGATACCGACGCCGTATGCCGTTCTTTGGATTTAACCAGCTATACTGCAACGCTAACTCACAGTTCGGGTCATATCTTGTCCATTGGTGATGCCACAGCCGGAATTGGTAACAATGCATTAAAATTTTCAGCTGGTATGACATATACGCTTGGCGATCCCAATACCTCAAGCATTGCTTTTGTTTCTACTTCAGCCGAGGTTCAAACTATCACTTGGAATGGCCAAACTCCCGGCAATTTAGTATTTAATGGGAGTGGCGCAAGCTGGCAGTTTGCAGATGGCTTTACTGCGGGGGGGATTGATTTAAGCTTAACCTCCGGCACATTGGATACAAATGGCGCCTCGATAAGTATCGGCTCCTTTTTGCCTGCCGACTCGGCAAACGCGACTTTAACTTTAGGCGCTTCGGCGATTAACTTTTCTACTAATTGGAATACAAATAATGCGACGAACTGGGTTTTGAGCTCAAATACGGCCACAATCACTGGTGGTAGTCAAAGCCAAAAGTTTGGCGGTGGCTCAAAGACAACTTATAACGATGTCATATTAAATGGCGCCGGCATAACAGATGTTTTGGGTAGCAACACATTTGCGAATTTAACTCGAAACACCACAGCCGACAAAATAGATGGGCTTCAACTTTTTGGAGACCAAACGGTCAGCGACACTTTGTCCTTGCAGGGCGATTCAGTCATTAATCGTCTCTTGGTTTATTCTGATACGCTTGGCACAGCTCGAACTCTAACCGCCGCCACGGTAGATATTGATAACGTTGATTTTCAAGACATTACTGCTGGCGGGGTGGCTTCACCTTTTGGTGGTGTTTCTTTAGGTGATTGTGGCGGAAATACTAATGTCTCGACTGATGTTTCGGCAGAACAGACATGGACAAACACCGATGGAGACAATTGGTCAACGGCATCAAATTGGACCAGCCGAGTGCCTTTGCCTCAAGACAATGTGGTTTTTAGCACCATTAACTCTGGCCAAACAATCACCATAGATATGCCACGCATCGGTCATAATGTTGATTTTAGCGGAGCGACCAATACTTTAGAGGTCTCACTAAATTCAATTGATAATTCGATGGGTTATTCAATTTATGGATCACTTAATTTGAGTGAAGTTGCAACTTTAAACAACAACAAAGATTTATATTTCCGCGCGCGTTCTAACAGCAGTTTAACCAGCTATAGCAAACAATTTGGGGCGACTGTTTATATTAAAATGCCCGGAGCAACTTTGACGCTAGAAGATGATTATGCGCAAAGTGGGCAGAATATTATGTCGGTTGACAATGGCTCTTTGACAGCTGAAGGTTCGGTAACAACCTATCGTTTTAACGCCGCTTTAGGCACTACCATAAATATGGGTTCAGATACTTGGGGCATAACCGGAGATGGAGATTCATGGTCGGCTAGTGATAGCAATATTAGCGCTGGTTCATCTACTTTAGCTTTTACCAATACCGGTGGGGCGCAAAACTGTTTAATGGGCGCAAACACCTATAATGATATTACAATTACCCCTAGCTCATTTGCTCTAAATTTTACCGGCTCCTTTACCTTTGCCAATATGACAATGTCGAGCACCGGAGCAAAAACTGTAATTTTCGATGATGCCAGCTCCCTCACTATGACTGGCATAAACTTTTTATCCGGCTCTGCGGGCAACATTATTACAATATCAACCGATTCCTCTGGCTCTACGGCAAGCTTAACCAAAGCTTCGGGTTATATCTCTGGAGAGTATCTGGATATGTCCGATATTACAGCAGTTAGCACCGGCGCTACTTATTATGCCGGTTCTCACTCCACACTAGACAACTGCGCCAATTGGAGCGAGTCGGGAATTAGAATACTAAAACCGGATGGTGGCAATTGGAATAGCGCTAGTTCGTGGTATGAAAACTCTGTTCCCACCAGTGCCGATCCAGTGATAATTAATGATAGTTCCGGGTCATTAAATATCAATTCATCAGCATTAGCGGCGTCAATTAGTATCGGATCGGGATACGCCAACGTAATTTCAATATCTGCGGGTAACTCCTTGTCGGTGTCCGAAAATTTCTCTCTAGCTGATGGCACTTTTATCTCAAATAACCAAAGTATTTCGCTTGGTTCCTACAGCCAAAGCGGTGGCGCATTTACTGCCGGATCATCAAATATTTCATGTGCAGGGGACTGGAACAATTCGGGTGGCGCATTTACTGCCGGATCATCAAATGTCATTCTAAACGGAGATGATCTGCAAAATATTACAGCAAATTCCCAAACATTTTCCAGTGTTACAATTACAAACGCATCTTTAGCCGGAGTAAATTTTACTGATAATTTAACGGTTTCCGGCACATTTACCGATATTACACCGTCATCAACAATTACTTTCCACTCTGGCTCAACTTATACTTTAGCTAACATTAATATCAACGGATCGGCTGTGGGAACAAGAATAGTTATGGCCGCTTCCTCGACTAGTAGCTACCTCTTTAATGTATCTAGTGCCACTCCGACCGTATCTTATGTTGATGTTTCTTACGCTAATGCTGAGGGCTCAAGCAAACCGATTAATGCAACCGTCGGAGGGTATGATTCCGGTAATAACACCAATTGGGTTTTTCCATCGGCTTCAACTACGATATTTTCTGACTCCGAGGGGAATAGCGTGGCGAACTATGGCTATGCCGAAAAAGCATACATAAAAGTAAGCGACTCTAGCCGAAATTTGGATCCAAATAGCGAAGAATCATTTAGCGTAACCGTTACATCGTTATCACCAGCCTCTGATTCAGAAACTGTATCTCTAACAGAAAGTGGCATTAATACCGGAATATTTATTAATCAAACCGGTTTAACGCTTTTGTTTTATCGCCAAGATGAGACAATTGTTGCCGAAGATGATGGCACCTTAAATATTGATAAAGATGATAATACAATTTCTGCAAATTATGTAGATGCTTATGATTCAGAAGATAGCACCAGCGATACAGCAGTTGCTGTCGTTGTCGGCCCA
The DNA here is from genome assembly GCA_964558315.1 of uncultured Candidatus Saccharibacteria bacterium. Taxonomy (GTDB): domain Bacteria; phylum Patescibacteriota; class UBA1384; order XYA2-FULL-43-10; family XYA2-FULL-43-10; genus MWCM01. The sequence continues at coordinate 13,647 of CAZLCL010000015.1, read as the reverse complement.
GCTGAAACAATTAATGTTTCTCCATCTTCTGCAGAAGTTTTGGTAGGCGGAGAGGTTCAATATTCGGCATCGGTTTACGATGAAAACAATTTCTTACTTGAATCGGTGGTGACTTGGTCGGTAGTAATGGGAGGCGGCACCATTAATCAAAGCGGATTATTTACAGCTGGAAATATTGCAGGTGATTTTAGTTCAACTATTAAGGCAGTTGCTGACAGTGCAGAAAAAACCGCTTCAGTAAAAATTTTAAGCATACCTGTTGAGGATGAAGAAGAGGAGGAAGAAAGCGGCGAAGATACTGCTGAGGTAAATAACCAACCCGAAGAATCAAGCCCGATTGTTGCCAAACCGATAGTCGATAAAACCGCTCCTATTGCGCAAATTATTGCCCCGCAATCGGCTCTTATAGATAGCCAAGTATCATTAAGTGCTAAAGATTCTAGTGATAATATCGGCATTGTCTCGTATCTTTGGGATTTTGGTGATGGCGGAACGGGGGATAAAGTCGAAGAGAATCATATTTATCGCTCTTTCGGCAACTTTACAATAACTCTTAAAGTTAGTGACAAAGCTGGAAATTCGGTAAAAACCGATTATGTCATTTCGATAATCCCTCCAAAGCCTGAGCTTACTTCTATGAAAACCTCAAACTCGGTGTTATATCTATACGGCATAGCTTATCCCAATACAGAAGTGGTGATTTTTATTCATTCGGAACCGATCGAAGTTAGGGCTAATGCAGATGATAATGGTATTTGGAAAGCTTTAGTTGACATGAAAGAGAATAATTTGGCTGTGGGGGATCATAAAATCTTTATTACATCAGCCAAAGCGATAGAAGTAGGAGTAAGCGACATATCTGCCGAAAGTAGCCAGCAAGAAGTAATGCAAAGTGATGCTAAAGAGTATAAATTAGTAGTTTCTTCAGACGGTGATGATCTTAAGGCAGTTATAGAAGGTATTAATAAAAAAATTAATATGACTATAATAATTTTCTTTCTTTCTCTAGTATTGATAGTCGCAATTTTGGTATATTTTGATAGAAGGCATCGAAAATCTCGAATGATTTGATTGAAAATTAATTAGGGAAGATAATTATGGCTGTAGATAATAGGACTCAAAAATTGGCCAAATTAGTTGTCGGATATTCACTAAATGTGCAACATAATGAAAATGTCATAATTTCTGGCTCGACAGAAGCTAGTGACTTTATTACGGCTCTGTATAAGGAGATTTTATATAAAGGGGCACACCCCATATTAAGAATATCTCTACCCGGATTAGGGCCGATTTATTACAAATATGCCAAAGAGCATCATTTAAATAATTTTCCGCTTTACTTTGATTATATGGTAAAAAACGCTCAGAAATATATCGGTATTGACACTGAAAGTAATACTAAAGAGCTATCAAAAGCTAGCCCTAAAAAGATCGCCCAGAGATCAAAAATTATGCGTCCAATCTCTGACTATATCGTGAATGAAAAATCCAGCATTCGTCGTTGCACCGTTGGCTACCCTTGCATGGCTAAAGCCCAAGATGCCGAGATGTCTTTAAGCGATTATGAGAATTTTGTATTTGGAGCGTGTTTGCAAAATTGGCAGGAAGCCGGGAAAGAGATAGATAAAGTTCTTAATGTTTTTAGAAAAGGAAAGAGCGTTCATCTAAAAGGTAAAAATGTAGATCTTAAAATGCAGATAAAGGGAGATTTAGCTGAGGCTGACAAGGGAGAGGAGAACATGCCCGGCGGTGAGGTTTTTATGGCGCCGATTCGCCAAAGCGCCGAAGGCTGGATAAAATTTGATTACCCTGCCATAAATAGTGGCAATGAGGTAAGCGATATCTATTTAGAGTTTAAAAAGGGCAAAGTAATTAAGGCTAAGGCTAAAAAAAATCAAAAATTTTTGCACAGTATGCTCTCAATTGATACTAACGCTTCGTATCTTGGAGAGCTGGGTATAGGGTTAAATAAGAAAATAAAAAAATTTACTAAAGATCTTTTGTTTGACGAAAAAATCGGTGGCACAATACATCTGGCGCTTGGCATGGCTTATAAAGAAAACGGTGGAGGCAATGATAGCGCAATTCATTGGGATATTGTAAAAGATATGAAAAAAGCCGAGATAATTTTGGATGATAAAATTATTCAGGCAAACGGCGTCTGGAAAATTTAGAAATTATAAATATTTAAATGGGAGAGGGATGAAGTTTTTTGATTATCTGTTTTCTACTCCTGATTCTAACTCTATGAATAGCATGTCTGCGGATGTAATATCAAAGAAAATTTTTGATTTATCTCCCGAAGCCATTTTGCTTATTAACAAACAGGGATTAATTGTTGATGCCAACAATCGAATTAGCGAATGGTTGGGCATAAATAAAACTAGCATTGTTAATAAAAGATTTTTAGATTTGCCCTTTATTCACAAGCAATCAAAGAAGATTGCAAATGAAAATTTTCATAAAAGACTTAAAGGCGAGACGGTTTCGCCATATGAGATGAAGCTTTTTTCTGACCAAAAAAGTGATTTTTATGTGCGCATAAATGCATCTGCGATCAAGGACAAAAGCGGTAATATTATCGGTGAAATAGTGATGGCTTCAGACATTAACGAAGCCAAACGCATAACTTTTGAGGAAGAGGCTGTTTATAACGACATTAAAAAATTATCCCAATCGGCCATCGGTTTTGTCGAGATGGGTAAGGGCGCTAATATTTATAACTTTATTGGCGAACAGCTAAAATCGTTAATTGGAGATTGTTATATTATTGTAAATAGATACATAGCCGAAAATAGTAGCACCACAACTGAAGCTATAATAGGTGCCAGCAAAAGGGCGGAGAGTTTTTTAAAAGGTATAAAAGCTTGGCCTATCGGCAAAGAATATAAAATGGGCTCCTCTAATAAGGCGGGGTTATTGCGTAAAGACTTAGTTCATTTAAAGGAAGGTCTTTACGAATTGTATGCTGGTGGTATGCCTATTTCGACTACCAGAGTTATGGAGAGAGTTTTTAAGGTCGGCGAGATATATACTATGGGCTTTTCTTGGGAGGGTGTAATATACGGTAATGCGGTAATAATTACCAAAAAAGGCACAAAAATTCGCAGAGAAACATTAGAGGCATTTTTACACCAAGCTTCGGTTGCCTTACAAAAGAGAAAAACAGATGAAGAAATTCAAAAGGCTAAGGAAGAGCTGGAAAAAAGAGTAAAAGAGCGAACTAAAGATTTGGAGCTGTCTAACCAAGAGCTAGAAAAGTTTAAATTGGCAGTTGATGATGCATCCGACACCATTTTAATAGCTGATACAACTGGCAAAGTTGTTTATGCCAATTTGGCCGCTAAATCGAACTCAAATTATCAATTTATTGTCGAAAACCACAAAACATTTAATTTGTTTGAGTTAAATTATAGCGAAAGCGACTATCAGGGCATCAAAAACAAATTAGAAAAAGAAAAGAAGGCCTATATAGAACTACATAACAAAGATGCGAACGGTATTAATTATTACTCAGAAATCTATATCTCATCAGTCACCGACAGCAAAGGTAAAGCAATCTTTTATGTATGGATAGAGAGAGACATTACTAGAGCTAAGGAAGTTGATCAAGCAAAAACCGAATTTGTCTCTCTTGCTTCTCATCAATTAAGGACGCCGCTATCGGCTATCAATTGGTATACAGAGATGTTAATGGCCGGAGACGCTGGGGATGTAAACCTAGAACAAAAAAATTATCTAGAAGAGATATATAAAGGATCACAAAGAATGGTTGATCTGGTGAATGCCCTGCTTAATGTTTCCCGATTAGAACTGGGGACTTTTGTAATAGAGCCAATAAAGGGATCGTTACAGAAAATCTCTGATGAAGTATTAGAAGAGCTTAAAAACCAGATAAACTCGAAAAAGTTGCAAATTATAAAAAAATATAACAATAGTATCCCTGCTCTTTTTTTAGATTTAAAATTAACCAGAATAGTTTTTCAGAATTTACTGAGTAATTCAGTAAAATATACACCCGAGGGTGGTTCCATTAGTGTCGTTATTGATATTAACCCCCGCAATAAGCAAGAAATATTAGTTATGGTTAAAGATTCAGGATACGGCATTCCTCGCAATCAGCAAGATAAAGTCTTTAGCAAACTATTTAGAGCAGACAATGTTAAAAAAATGGAAACAGAGGGCACTGGGCTGGGTCTATATATCATCAAACAGATTATCACTCATGTGGGTGGATCTATTTGGTTTGATTCGGTTGTTGATAAAGGCACAACTTTTTATGTTACAATACCTATTGACGGTATGAAGAAAAAAGAGGGTGTTAAAGAACTTAGCTAGGAGAAACAAGAAATGAAAAAAGTGCTGATTGTCGAGGATGAAATCGCTTTAATGAAAGCCATTACTCAGAAAATTAAAAAAGCAAATTTTATTGCTTATTCCGCTCGATCGGTTGACGAAGCAGAACAGATATTGAATAATACTGATCTGGATTTTGTCTGGCTTGATCATTATCTGCTCGGAGAGCGTTGCGGACTTGATTTGATTAAAAAAATAAACCAAAATAAAAGATTTGCCAAAACCCCGATAATTCTTGTTTCTAACACCTGTTCTGATGAAAAAGTTGAGGAGTATAAAAAAATGGGCGTAAGCAGATATTTTGTAAAATCATCGGCACGTCTTGATGATATAATAAATGAAGCGGTTTCAATTTGTTCTGCTTAAATAACAATAATAATAACAAAATATTTTACAAGGAGAAAAAATGTCCGATAAAATATTAATCGCAGACGATGAGGCTTCTTTAAGGCACGCCTTGCGAGATAAATTGACACGAGAAGGCTACCAAGTCGAAGAAGCCGCAGATGGGGAAGAGGCTTTAAAAAAAATGAGGTCGTCTTGCCCGGATTTATTACTGCTGGATTTTGTCATGCCTAAAAAAGATGGTATAGAAGTTTTGCAGGAGATGAAAAAAGATGAGGTGTTAAAACAGATTAAGGTGATAATGTTGACTAATCTTAGCGATCCAATAAAATCGTATGAAGCAACCGATGCCGGAGAAGGCATATTGTCGTCAATGGATTATTTGGTAAAAAGTGACTGGAAGATCGGAGAAGTAGTAGAAAAAATTCGAGAAAAAATTAATTCACAATAGTAATTGAGGTAATATGGCAAAAGAGAACTCAACTTATAGATGCGAGATTTGTGGCAATCGGGTCTTGGTAATTGAGTCGGGGCAAGGTGTTCTTGTGTGTTGTGGCGAGGAGATGAAAGAGGAGGAGATAAGCGAAGACTCCGATTGAATGTAATAACCAAAGCCTTATAGCGACAATATTATTGAACCAATACTGCTCTTTTTGTGCAGAAACTTGCTTGCTGGAGTAAAAATTAATTTTATAATAATCCAATAAGGAGAACTAATGTATAAAGAGAGGGATTATCAAAATTTATTTAGTATAAATAAAATCAGCCGCGAGTTATTTACTGCTCATTTTGCTTTATACTCCGGTTATATCAAAAACACCAATAATTTATTAGAAACGATTAAAAAAATTCCCAGAGACTCAGCAGAATTTTCGGAGCTAAACAGAAGATTGGGCTGGGAGTTTAATGGCATGAGGCTACATGAACTATTTTTCGAAAATATTACAAATAATCCGAGCGAGATTGAATCTTGTCCAGAGATTTTTAATAAGATACAGATAGATTTTGGTTCATACAATGGCTGGAAAGAGGAATTTAGCTCAATGGCTTTATCGAGAGGTATCGGTTGGGTGGTGCTTTATCATGATCGCTGGCAAGATAAACTGCTTAATGTTTGGATTGAGCAACATGACAAGGGGCATTTGTGCGGCGCTCGCCCGCTTTTAGTTGTTGATTTGTTTGAACATGCTTTTTTGCCCGATAAATTACGAAAACCTGACTATGTTGATATGCTTTTTGAGATAATTGACTGGAATTCAGCTAACGAGAGGCTAAAAGCTTTGTCATAAAGATCTCACAGAGTTGATGGGTGATAGTAAATTAACAGCCAGTATTTTTAAGGTTGCAGGGAAAATACTTAAGAATTAATGACCGAATTGGATCTTTGTGAATAAAAAGCTCTTTGATAAACAGATAAGATGGTGTAAAATAAACTCATGTTAAAAGTAGAAAATCTTTCAAAAAAATACGGCAAAATTGAAGCGGTAAAAAGCATAAATTTTAAGGTTAAAGATAATGAAATTTTTGCCCTAATTGGCCCAAATGGCGCCGGCAAATCTACTACGCTCAAAATGGTTGCCACATTATTACAACCGACAGGGGGTGTAATAAAATTAAATGATATTGATGTAATAAAAGATGCCGTGCACGCCAGAACTCTAATTAGCTACCTTCCTGAGGAAGCCGGAGCATATAAAAATTTAAGCGGTCGGGATTATCTTTCTTTAATGGCCGAACTTTATGCAAAAAATGCTTCCGAGACAAAGAAAATTCTAGCTAGAGGCGAAAAATTAGCAGGGCTTGGAGCACGATTAAAAGATAAGATACAGACGTATTCCAAAGGTATGACGCGAAAATTAATGTTAGCGCGCACGGTGATGCCTGATCCTAATTTAGCCATCCTCGATGAGCCTACCAGCGGTTTAGATGTAGTGAACTCTTTTGAAATAAGGAAAATTATCAAAGAATTAGCTCATAAAGGAATGAGTGTATTATTGTCATCACATAATATGCTCGAGATTGAATTTTTGGCCGATCGTGTGGCAATTATTGCCGGAGGGATTATTCATGAATGCGGCACTGCTGTTGAACTAAAAACCAAGTATAAGGCCGAAAATTTAGAAGAGGTTTTTGTCAGAGCCGTTCGGCAGTAGCAAAACATAATGATACAATTTACCGGAAAAGAGCAAAATAATTATTTATTTTTGATAAAAATTACAAATATTTGGCTTTAGAAACTGAATCTGGCGAATAAGATAGATTAAAGGAAAATATATATGCGAAAGTTTTTTGTTTTATTTAAAAAAGAGATAAAAGAATTACTAACATGGCAGATGGTCTTGCCATTGGTGGTTACCATGCTTCTTTTTTCTTTTATCGGCAAAATGATTGGGGAGGAAGCAAAGAAAAACGAGCAAGTTAAACCTATTGCAGTAATTGATAACGATAAGAGTGCTTCGTCACAAGCAGTCTTGCAGGCGTTAAAAGAGGTAAAATTTGAGCCGAAAATTTACGATCAGCCAATTGATGAGAGTATTAACAAGGCAAAAGTAGATAAGATATCGGCTTTAGTGGTGATACCTAGCGGATTTGAGTCCGGAATAATTAGCGGCAAATCACAAAAAATTGAGGCGTATTCAATATTAAAAAGTTTTTCTATGCTTGGATCGCGTGATGCGCTGGTGTTAAAATCAGCCATATCAGCAATTAACGATTATGTCAGCAATCAGATTATCTCTTCGGGTATAAAGGGGATGGATCCAAAGGAGGTAAAAAATCCGGTGCAATTAGTTGATCATGTAATAATCGGAGACAAGATAGCCGAAGCTAGCCCAGAATCGGTAATGAATTTTGTTTCAAGCCAGACAACTTTTATTCCGATAATATTGTTTATGGTAATAATTTTTGCCGCTCAAATGATTGCTGTGGCTATAGCCACCGAAAAAGAGAACAAAACTCTGGAAACTTTGCTTTCGACTCCGGTCAGTCGCAAAGCTATAGTTAGCGCGAAGATGCTTGGAGCTGGAGTGGTAGCGGCATTAATGGCGGTAGTATATATGTTTGGGTTCAGATCTTATATGGATGGTTTAACAGGCGACATATCATCGTCAAGCGGTGCGGTAAGCGACACGGCTATGAAGGCCTTAGGTTTAAGTTTCAATACCGGTGATTATATTTTGCTGGGTTTTTCGCTGTTTGGTGCAATAATCGCGGCTTTATCAATCGCACTGATATTAGGCGCTTTTGCCGAAGATAGTAAAAGTGTGCAGGGGTTAATAACTCCGCTTATGATTCTAATTATGATCCCGTATTTCTTTTCCCTTTTTCTGGATATAAACAATATTTCGCCACTGATGAAATATATTGTTTATGCAATACCATTTTCGCATCCGTTCTTGGCTGGCCCAAATATCTTTTTAGGCAATTACTCTGCAGTAATTTACGGAGCGATATACGAGATTATCGTATTTATTGTATTTGTGCTGATTGCCGCAAGAATTTTTGAGTCCGACAAAATTATGACTTTAAAGCTGAATTGGAGTAAAAAGAAGAAATAAAAAGGCCCGAGCGAAACAAAGGCTCGCTCGGGGGGTGTCATCACCTGGGACGGGTTAGCTCACTCAAACGGCAGAGTGAGCTGAAGCGGAGAGATGTCCACAGGCGATTCAGTGCTCCCCTCTTGGGGAGCTGGCAAGAGACGTGTCTCTTGCCACTGGCCGTCGGTTCGCAACTGCATGGTGTCGTGTCCTCCTGCTCATAGAGGTTTTACATGCGTTCAAGAATATTTTAATATAAAAAATTGCGAAAAGGGTGTGGATAAAGATTATTTATAAAAAAACCTGAATCAAAAAACCTAATTTTTGAGCACTAACTTCATTCATATCATACACGCTAAAGCGTGGACTCAACCCCACAGAGACCAAACTTTCCTGACC
>CAZLCL010000015.1:0-4911 GCA_964558315.1 uncultured Candidatus Saccharibacteria bacterium | reverse complement strand
CTAAAGCGTGGTCTCTGGAGGTTTTCGGATTCGGGCTAATATTTTTACTGTTTATAACAGTAAAAATAAAATCAGATAAGAAATTATCAATAATACAATTGGTATATATGAAAGAGAAAATAAGTATTTAGTTGGCACCAAACAAGTGCTGGATGATAGTCAAATGCAAACTTCTACATATTAGGTGGAGATATTAAGAAAAGATTTATCGTGTGTCCGAATGATTTTTAGTCTGAAATAATTTTTTGATATTCGATAATTGCCCGGGCTAGAAGACGGGCGGCTTTTTTCAAATCGGAAGGTTTCAAGACATAAGCCAAGCGGATTTCGTCGTGGCCGAGATTAGGTGATTTATAGAATCCCGAGCCGGGGGCAACCATAACTGTTTCATTTTGGTAAGAAAAATCAGTGAGAAGCCATTTGGCAAAATTATCAGCATCAGAGAAGGGAAGTTTGAGCATTATATAAAAAGCACCTTCGGGGACGTGAATTTTTACTTTGAGCTCTTGAGTCAAGGTGGATATTAGGGCATCACGACGTTTTTGATATTCTGCGGCTAGTTTTTTAACGTAGGGCAGACTATTTTTCATCTGCGAGCTAATAATTTGTTGGTCAAGGGTGGCAACAGCAAGCCGTTCTTGGGCAAAGCGCATAACAGTGCTGATAATATCGGGATTAGGGGAAATTAATGCACCCACACGTGCGCCGCACATATTCAAACGCTTGGAAACACTATCTACAATAATTATATGCTGTTTTTCATTTTTCTTGGCGATATTTAAAATGCTTTCCGATTTATTATGGCCAAAGCATATACCATAATATGTTTCATCGGCAATAAGAAAAAGATTATGTTCAACCGCAATATCTAAAACGGTGCGAAGTTCTTTTTGAGTAAAAACGGTCCCTGTGGGATTGTTGGGATTTATAAGACAGATAGCTTTGGTTTTAGAATTGATCTGTTTAATAATATCTGCTTTATCGGGCAGGTGGTAACCTTTGCTTGCTGTAAGAGGGATTGACTTGATTTTAGCGGATACCAAATTGGCAAAACCGTTGTAATTGGCATAGAACGGTTCGAATACAACGAGCTCATCTTCGGGGTCGCAAACAGTGGCAAAAGCAAAAATTAAAGCTTCGCTGGCACCATAAGTAATAACGATATCAGAGGTGTTTATGGAGATGTTAATATCTTGATAAAATTTTTGCCAGGCACGGAGAAGAGAATCAACTCCTTGCGAGTTGGCATAAGGTAGATAATCAAGCGAAGAGTGCTTAATAATTTCCGATCGGATTTTTGAAGGAATATGAAAATCCGGTTGGCCGATGTTTAGATGAAAAATATTTATACCTTTTTGTTTGGTCTGATTGGCAAAAGGCACAAGTTTGCGAATAGGTGAATGAGGTGCCGATTCGCCTCTTTGGGAGATTTTTAAGTTCATACTCATATTTAAAGTATATCAGGGAAGGAAATTATAACAAAATTATTATGAGCAATGTAATTATTGACATTAATTCAAAATTACGGTAAGGTGTGAATATTGATAATAAAATTTAGCTTGGAATAGCAGGGGAAAGTGTTTTGGTTGTCTCTGATAGATGAATATATACTAGACAATACTCTGAACCAAACGTTCAGAATATAGATATCATCAGAAACGATCAAATGATAATAAATGAATCCTCATTTATTGTCTACGCCTAATCAGCGTTAGAGATTAGTGAACTTTGACAATTAAATAGTGATATCGTGCGAGTCAATAGTGTTTGATGATTGCCATATTTTTTGGCAAAGGGAGAGCACTTTAAATCAATTTTTTTGAAATTTTTAATAAAGTTTCAAACTCTTTAATGCATTCGATCTAATCAAATGCATACTACTTGGAGAGTTTGATCCTGGCTCAGGATTAACGTTGGCAGTGTGCCTAACACATGCAAGTCGAGCGATATAGCGGCAGACGAGAGAGTAATAACAAGGAACTTACCCCTTAGCGGAGGATAGCCCACCGAAAGGTGGGGTAATCCTGCATAATGTCGAGAGACCAAAGCCTTCGGGCACTGAGGGAGAGGCCTTGTTCCTATCAGCTTGTTGGTAAGGTAATGGCTTACCAAGGCGATGACGGGTAGCTGGCCTGAGAGGGTGACCAGCCTCGATGGGACTGAGACACGGCCCATACTCCTACGGGAGGCAGCAGTTGGGGATTTTGCACAATGGGCGCAAGCCTGATGCAGCAACACTGCGTGAAGGATGAAGGTTTTCGGATTGTAAACTTCTTTTGTGTGGGAATAATCTTGAAGGTACCACACGAATAAGCACCGGCTAACTACGTGCCAGCAGCCGCGGTAATACGTAGGGTGCAAACGTTATCCGGATTTATTGGGCGTAAAGAGCTCGTAGGTGGAGTGGTAAGTTGGATATTAAAGCCCCAGGCTCAACTTGGGAAAAGTATCCAAAACTGCCTCTCTAGAGGAATGCAGGGGAGAACGGAACTTACGGTGTAGCGGTGGAATGCGTAGATATCGTAAGGAACGCCAATGGTGAAGACAGTTCTCTGGGCATTTTCTGACGCTGAGGAGCGAAAGCGTGGGTAGCGATCGGGATTAGATACCCCGGTAGTCCACGCCGTAAACGATGCATACTAGGAATTCGGAGTATCGACCCTCTGGGTTTCGAAGCTAACGCGTTAAGTATGCCGCCTGGGTAGTACGGCCGCAAGGCTAAAACTCAAAGGAATTGACGGGGACCCGCACAAGCGGTGGAACATGTGGTTTAATTCGATGATAAGCGAAGAACCTTACCAGGGCTTGACATCCTTGGAATCCCCTAGAAATAGGGGAGTGCCGTAAGGAGCCAAGTGACAGGTGTTGCACGGCCGCCGTCAGCTCGTGCTGTGAAGTGTCCCGTTAAGTCGGTAAACGAGCGCAACCCCTTTCGTATGTTAAATATCTCATGCGATACTGCCGGCGTTAAGTCGGAGGAAGGTGGGGATGACGTCAGGTCAGCGTGACTCTTACGCCCTGGGCGACACACGTGTTACAATGGGTAGGAACAATGAGTTGCCAAGTCGAAAGGCGGAGCTAATCTCATCAAAACTACCCCCAGTTCGGATTGAGGGCTGAAACTCGCCCTCATGAAGCCGGAATCGCTAGTAATCGTAGGTCAGCCATACTACGGTGAATACGTTCTCGGGTCTTGTACACACCGCCCGTCAAGTCAGGAAAGCCGGTAATGCCCGAATCTTGCAACAGCGAGACACGGCAGGATCGGTGATCAGGACTAAGTCGTAAAATTGTTGCGACTCATGTGAGTAATTGCATGAACAAATTCGACTGTATCGGTGAACCTCCTCATGATAGAATATCTTTATGAGGAAAATACCGAGGGAAGTCTACCGAAGTTGCGTTCGGGATGACCCCGTAGAGACTACACGTCGACGCCTAAGCGCGGCAACAAAGAGTGAGGCAGAATTTTATCTGCTCGGAGCTCTTCATGATGCAACCTTCAGTTCACGACATAAGACTATTCGATTCAGCCAGTCTTCTCAGGGATGGTTGAGGCAATTACATTATTGCCTTCATCAACTTGGAGCAAAGAGCTGGATTTATCGAGAAGGATCAAATCGATATGTTTGGATACTGGAAACTTCTCTTAAATTAGACCGGGATAAAAAACCGGTTGAAGAAAAAGACAAGATTTCTTATATCCGAGGATATTTCGATGCTGAAGGAGGCATGCCAAAAGATAATTGCAACTTTCTCTATTTTCAATTCTGTCAAAAAGATAGAGCCGATATAGAGGAAGTTAAAAGATATTTGGAAGAAATCAATATTTCTTGCGGGAAAATACATAATCCAAGCAAAAATGTTGATCCAAACTATTGGCGATTCTTTATTTCGAGAATTTCGCATATGAGATTTATGGAGCTGATTAGCTCATGGCATCCCAGAAAAGCGAAACAGATCGAGCTTAGGATGAAGATATAGTCCACGCCTGGTGGTAACATCAGGAACCTACGTGAACAAGGTATCCCTACCGGAAGGTGGGGATGGATCACCTCCTTTCTAAAGGAATTAGCCGTCGTATCTCACTAATGTTCGATACGCGAGTTCATAAGGTCAAAAGTTCTTAAAATTCATAAAGTCATAAGGAATTTCCTAATTAACTTTATAATCTTTTTAACTTGATAAACTTGGAGCTGGCAGTAGCGAGCGATAGCGAGATACGACGAGTTAGATCGATACTCGCCAACGATATCACTATTTAGTTGTTAATAAATACTGATTTTTATACACGGATTTGCATGGAAGAAACTCGCCCCAGAAGCGAGTTTTTTGATCTACTGTGTTGATTAATTGCCTATATTATGTTAATTTAATCATGCGCCTAACAACTATTTCTAGAAATAGCACATTATAGACAAAGAAGATATTCTGCGGACGGTTAAGCTGATTCGCATTGATCAATACATCAATAATTGCTAATATATTTTTTGTGGGTGTGTGGCGGAGAATGTTAGAGCGCCCCGATCAATCGGGGAGGTCAGAGAAATGCCAGTCGTGTATATATTACAACTAAAGAATGACCAATATTATATTGGATCAACCGATAATATTGAACGGCGAATTCATGAACACAATAGAGGGAAAACAGCCAGCACTAGAAATAAACTTCACGTAAAACTAGTATTTTTTCAAGAGTTTTCCGATTTGCGTAAAGCTAGAAGAGTAGAATATAGGCTAAAAAGGCTAAAGAGCAGATCGGTAATCGAAAAGATAATAAATAATCGCAAGATTGATCTTAAGTTGTTGGGCGTGTAGCTCAGTTGGTTAGAGCGCGGCTCTGATAAAGCCGAGGTCATAGGTTCGATTCCTATCACGCCCACCATCCTACGCTAAAGCTTCGGATGGCAC
>CAZLCL010000014.1:6743-18953 GCA_964558315.1 uncultured Candidatus Saccharibacteria bacterium | reverse complement strand
CATTAGAGTAATTTTTAAATGATTTAGACGGATAGGGGAGCGCACCAAGTTTATTTAGCCGGGCAATCTTCGCCTGCCTTATCTTAATAATATCAGCTTCTGATTTGCCTGTCCCTTGCTCCATTTTTTTCCTTATGATGTAAAACTAATACAGATATAGATAGAATTGATCTTATTCTAGCATAAAATCTCGGAGAGAAAAAGAAAGAAAAGCCGCTCTTAAAAGCGGCTTTCTTAGCGCAATTATTATTTTATCTCATTAATTACGTAGTTTATTATACCCGCTGGAGTCGAAACCTCAATCTTTTCTCCAACTTTATGGCCGAGAAGAGAGCTACCAATAGGCGATTCGATTGAAATTTTACCACTTAGAGGATCGGCCTCGTCACTTCCAACTAATTGATATTCTACAACATCATCTTTACTTTTTAGTTTAACCTTGCAACCGATCTCTATAATGTTTTTATTACAATTTTTTGTATCTATTATTTTGGCATGCAAAATTTTATATTTCAGCTCTTTAGCTTTACCATATAAAAAAGCTTGCGTTTGTTTAGCCTCATGATACTCCGCATTTTCTGAAAGATCACCTAAATCTTTAGCTTCAGCTATTTTTTGAGCGATCTCTTTTAATTTAACACTCTCAATTTCAGCTAATTCGCTTTTTAAATTGTCTAATCCCTCTTTTGAGATATAAACTGCTTTTTCCATGTTTGTTGCGAAAAATTTTTGATTATGATTTCCGCACCTCTTAAATTTTAATAAAAAACCGCGTAGGATAATACGCGACAAATACCCCTTTGTTTTTTCTATTATACTCAGATGACCTATTTAGAGTCAACCTTTATAAGTAGTAAAAATTTACACTAATATTTCTAAAATGTCAATAAATAAATCAAATATTATTTATTCGAAAAGTAATACTCCAAAATTTTTCGAGCAATCGGCACCGATACCTCATGCCCCCCTCCCCCACCTTCAACTAAAACAATTACCGCTATCTCCGGATTTTCATAAGGAGCATAACATTCGAACCAAGCATGCGTTTTTTGATTACCAAAAAATTGCGCCGTGCCGGTTTTGCCAGCCGAAGAAAATGGAAGATCACTAAGCGTCCTGGCAGAGCCCATTGTAACTGCTTTTCTCATGCCTGATTGGACAATTTTTATGACCTCACTATCAGCAATATTCGGATCTTCCACTCTGGGCTCAAACTCTTTGATGATATTGCCATCTGCGTTACTAATTTGCTTAACTAACTGGGGAGACAATAATTTACCTCCGTTAGCTATGGCCGACACAACTTTGATCATCTGCAATGGCGTGATTAACAGATCTCCCTGCCCTATTGATACATGATAAGTGTTGCCGATATACCACGGCTCTTTGATATTCGCTAATTTCCATTCGGGATCGGGCAATAATCCCGAAGCCTCACCGGGCAGATCTATGCCGGTTTTTCTCCCTAAACCGAATTTTTCCCACCAGCTTTTAATTTTTTCAATTCCCATGCCCTTGATTTTATCATAGCCCCCGCCCAGTGCGTAAAAGAATATATTGTTAGATTCAGCAATTGCGGTTTCAATATTTGTTAAGCCGTGATCCTTCCAATCTGGGAAAATATAATCCCCGATTTTAATTTCCGGAGGTGTATCTAGCGTAGTATTTTGCGATATTATGCCTTCAGAAAGAGCGGCGGTTGCCATTAAGGGTTTAATTATCGAGCCAGGAGGGTATTTCCCATAAGCCGCCCTATTAAACATTGGGTTAGATTTGTCATTAATTAAATTTTGATAATCAAGATTAGATATGCCTTTAGAAAACAGATTGTTATCATACGAGGGAAGCGAAACCATGGCTAAAATTCCACCATTATTTGGATTCATAACTATTGCCACACCAGAGGAGATACTCTCTTCTTTAATTAATTCTTTAGCTTGCTCAATACCTTCAGATAAATATTGCGCCACATGTTGCTGTAAATCCGAATCCAAATATAAGGTTAAGCTATTTCCGGCTTGTGGATCACGATTTTTTAAATCAACCAGCACTCTTTCGATGTTGCCTTTTGAATCAACTTCTACCTGCTCAACACCATCATTGCCATGTAGATCATCTTCGTATTGCAACTCTAATCCCGCCTTACCCAACCAATCTGAAAGCCTTCTATCTGAAAACTTTTTCAAATCATCCTCAGAGATTTTTCCAGTATAACCGATAATATGAGATAAACCGGCGATGTTGCTGTATTCGCGAGATGACCTTTTTGCCACAGAAACGCCCTGTAAACCGGCAATTTTTTCTTCATAAAGCAATGAATCCTCACGAGAAATATTTTCTCTTATAGCGATAGGATCTAACGATAATAAGCCGTTTTTTTCTGATTTATCTTTAATCTCAGCAAAATCAATTCTGGCAATTGTAGCGAGTTTTTGATATATTTCATCTCTTTCGCTCCTTTCTTTTGGCAAGTCCGAGGGGCTGATAGTTAAATCAAAAGTGGGGATATTTCTAGCAAGCCAATTACCATCGCTATCCAAAATTATACCTCTAGCGGACGGTATTACTTTTGGGCGAATTTTATTGCCTTGCGCTAAATCATCAGCGATCTTCCCATAAATGATCTGACTCATAAATAATTTTACAAATAAACCAATAAACAAAATTATAGTGACAATTTTTGCCACCGAAAAACTTTTGCCTTCTATTGTTTCCCCTTCGAATTTTTTATGGCTTGGCATTTCATCCGGAATATAATCAAAGGTATGCTCATCTAGCACACCCATTCTATTATGTCCGCTTTCTTTAACCAATGATTTTTTGTTACCAAATATGTCCATTGTTGTTTGTTTTTTCTCTCAAATAGATCTTCTTAGCGATTACAAAAAGAAATATTCCGAATAAAGTATTAATTATTATAAACATTACAACAGAAAGTAACAATCCATTCAGACTAAAATCGCTCATTGGTAGTAACAAAATTCTAAACAATAAAGTCGCGCCTAAATATATCAGAACAGCGCTAGATAAAACTTGATCGAAAAAGATTTTTTGTTTTAGATAGCTAATAATTAATGGCAAACCAAAATAAGCGATTATAAGGACATATAATGGCAAGGATGATAAAGCTGACAAAAATAAAATTGCAAAAGCGGCGCAATAAAGTGCCTGTTTTCGTTTATCAAACAATGAAAATACAATTATTACGTCAAAGCTTGAAATAATTGTTGAAGAGCAAATTTCATGAAAGGAGAAAAATGATGTATCTAAACATACGAGTAAAAATGACAGTATGGGAAATAATATAAATTCAATTAAATTCATTTTACGACAAAAACATATTCTAATTTTGTTAAATCTTCGGCAATATTAACATTAATCTTTTTATAAATCTCCGATTTGCTAGAAATATTCCCGCCCTCCCAGCCAATTAATATGCCGGGAGAAATTTCGCCCCCCAAACCACTAGTAATTATCGCTTCATTTTCTTCGATTATGGTATCTTGGGGGATATCTTCCATTTTTACGCCGTCTAAACTACCTTTTAAAATTCCTAAAGTGCGAGATTTTTGTAACATTACCTGAATAATCGAATCTTTGGAGGTAATTAAAGTAATTTTAGATTGGTTTTGATAAACTTCACTGACTCTGCCGATTAATGAACCGTTGGACACCACAGCTGATCTATTATTGATACCGTCGCTACTGCCCCTATCAATAATAATTTTATCCAATGCTCCAAACGGTTCTTTGCCGATTATTCTGGCAGGTATCATTTTTTGTTCGGCGTAGCCCTCTAAAAAACCTAGCTGTTTTTTAAGCACTTCGTTTTCGTGACGCAGTTCTTCGAGCTCCACACTGGATACGGTTAACTCTTTTAGCTTTGTTGTTAATTCAGTATTTTGTCTACGCAGATCCGATATCTCGGATATTCCAGAGAGCAAACCGTTCGATTTTAAAGCCCAAGACGAAACTGAAGTGGTAAAGGGCTTGTAAATATTTATAATTCCCCTGTTAATCAACGACCTAGAATATGGAATAATTTCCAAAATAATGATTAGTAAAATAATTACTATGTATAATTTTGATTTTTTTTTCATTTTTTAATCCCTAAATTCCGCTGGTAACAAAACTCCGGACAACATATCAAGATCTTCCAGAACAATGCCCGTCCCTCTGGCGACAGCAGTAAGAGGATCATCAGCTATATGAACTATGGTTTTTGTTTCCTCGGATATTAAAGAATCTAGTCCCCTCAATAATGCCCCACCACCAGCTAAGACTATACCCTGATCCATAATATCAGCTAATAATTCTGGTGGGGTTTCTTCGAGAGTAGATTTTATATTATCAATAATTATCCTAACTGATTTTGATATCGCTTCTTGGATTTGCTCCGAATTAACAATAATTTCTTTAGGCAAACCGGTAATCATATCGCGTCCACGCATCGCTGTTTCAATTCTTTGTTTAAGCGGCACAGCCGATCCAACTTCTATTTTTATCTTTTCGGCAGTTCTCTCCCCTAGCATTAAATTAAATTTTTCTCGAGCATAAGCGATGATATCTTCGTTCATTTCATCGCCAGCGACTCTAAGTGAACGTGAAGTGACAATGCCACCCAGTGAAATTATAGCAACTTCAGTTGTGCCACCACCGATATCTACTACCATACTACCCGTAGCATCTTGCACCGGCAATCTCGCACCGATTGCGGCGGCAATCGGCTCTTCTATCAAATATACCTCCCTTGCGCCGGCATTGATGGCGCCCTCTTCAACTGCGCGTCTTTCTACCTCTGTTACCCCATAAGGTATTCCGATTATTACTCTGGGACGTGGGAATAAGGAAAATCTTTCTTTATGCACTCGTTCAAAAAAATATCTAAGCATCTGCTCTGTAACTTCAAAATCAGATATTACACCATCAACCAAAGGCCTTATTGCTACGATGTGTGAAGGTGTCCTACCAACCATTCTTTTTGCCTCTTCGCCAACTGCCAAAATATCTTTAGTTTTTTTATTCATTGCCACAACTGAAGGTTCACGAATAATAATTCCTTTACCTCGAACATAAACCAAAGTATTGGCGGTGCCTAAATCAATCCCAACATCGTGGGAAAAACGATTAAAAATAAAGTTAAATGGATTAGCCATATATTTATTAGGTAACTTAAAAAATCAGGCCATCTAACGCCCTCCACTCTTAATAGAATATAGAATTATCTGAAGTTGATCAAGTGCTTAATTATAGATATAAATCTTTATTTATTTCGTGCTCATCGTTATTTAGTGCAGGGTGCAGTTGACCGTCACTTCCATGCAGAAAAAACAGGTAGTCGCTGTCAATTGAATTAATCGCCGCCTCAATACTGCTTAAACCCGGACTACAAATAGGATACGGCGGCAAACCTTGATTTAGATAGGTATTATACGGAGAGACAAGAGATCTATACAAAGAAAAATCTATTGGTTGCCAGAAAGTATATTGTGTCGCTTCTTGAGGTGTAATATCAACAATTTTTTGGCTGTCGTTCACATATAGAACTGTCGGATCGGCCTCCAATTTCATATTAATCTCTAAACGGTTCTTAAAAATCCCAGCGATTATGGGCCGTTCTTCGTTTTTAATCGCCTCTCTCTCGATTATTGATGCTAGAATTAAATCATCTTGGCTAAAATTTATCTCTGAAGTCTTCTTATTAAAGTTATCAACCATAATTTCCACAAATTCCTGAGCTTTAGTGCGGCGAGAGATATAGTAGGTGTCCGGGAACAACTTCCCTTCATAGCCCTCCGCCGCAGATAATATTTCTTTATAACCAAATATTTTTTTATCTTCGAGCATAGCCGCAATTTGCTCTACTCTCTTGCCTTCAGGAATTGTAATTTTTGTTAATATATTTTCATTTGATGATAATTTTTTAATTAACTCTTTTGTTGACAAGTTGTAATCAAGCGTATGTATGCCTGCAATAATTTTTATGTCATTAGCCATTACATAGATGCGAAAAATTAATGATGATCTTATCGCCCCCAGCTCTTCTAATCTTGCCGATATCTCAGCGACAGATGTCCCGCTTTTAATCTCGATGATATCTGATTCCTTGTTATTAACATTTTTGGTATTAACAGAATAAATAAAAAATAAAGCTGTTGCTATACAGATTAATAAAACCGTTGCTAAAACTATAAAAGTTTTTTTAATATTGACCTCTTTAAACTAAATTGAGTCTAAGTATTGTTCCAATATTAGTATGGCAGATAATTCATCAATTTTTTCTTTATTGCGTCTAACATCTACTCCGCGTTTTACCAACTCTCTTTGAGCCTCTACCGAGGTATAAGACTCTTCCTCGAATATGACTTTTAATCCTGTAACAGTTTCGATCTTTTCTGCCAAATTTTGAATCTCATCTGCTAATTCATTAGAGCCACCGCTCGGCGATTTTGGCAAGCCGATGATAATCTTTTCGACTTGATAATCCTCACAAATGCTCTTTATCTTTTTACAAATATCAGCAAAAGAACCATTATTGCTAATCGTCCCGATTCCTCTTGGAAATTGACTTCCAATTGCAAGGCCTATTCTTTTTTTGCCGTAATCAATAGCTAAATACATGTCTGAATTATCTCATTAAGATTGGTGATATTGAAATTCTACCGTAATCCGTTGTTCTATGATCGGCAGTAACGGCCAAAAATTTGGAGTAATTGTAACCTCAGCTGATTTTACACCATCCAGAGATTCGATTCGTGATTCAGCACTGCCGTATTTTGTTCTTAAAAGCATCTTTGATATTTTGGAGATATCAATTTTTTTACCTACTTTGCCATCAAAAACAAAGGCTAAAACTGCGCTACCATTCTCGTTATCTACCGATTTAATCTCGTAAGTTATCTGCTGATAATCTGGATTAACATACATCTCATCATCGGCAAGCAGTTGTTTAGACTTTTCTAAAACAGAATCTAAAAATGACTTTTCATTAAATGAAAGTTCATCAATACTGTATTTTAGCTTTGCTTTAAAAGTATCCGCTTCGTCTTCGGCATTTTTATCAGTTGAATAGCTGATAACCGATTCATTTATCGAGCTCATAATTAATTTGTTGCCGTCTGCTTGAGCAATATTTGTAAGCTCCTCTTTTACTTGGGTATCAAGCTCGGTAATTAATGATTGTTTAGCATTTTCGATATCTTCGCTCGTAATAACTGACACAACTTTTGTTGTGCCTCCGGTTAAAGCAGAAGAAGATCTACCATAGACATTTTCTCTTTTTGCTCCTGTGAATGAAGATATTACAAAAGTATTTGCTTCAATATTATAAGATTCTCCCGATTCGCTGGCGATAATCTCTCCCGTGGTTACTCCGGGATTAATTTTTGTTGGGAATAAGCTTACCACTGTGGCTGACGGTATAGTAACCGCTGATTTCAAATGATAGGTCTTGCCGTCGGCAATTAGAGCTGTGCCACTTGCTAAAGAAATTGAATTCTGAGGATCGTAATCGTTATAAAATGAAATTTGTCCTTCAGCTTTAGTCCCAATATTTTTTTGGCCAGAAGCATTAAAATCTTTTTCAAGTTCCTTAGTTGCCGAATAACCCGTTGCCGGTATTTTTGCCGAATCTAATTGCACATCTTCAATACTTTTATCGAGAGTGAATTCAGAAGAATACTCTTTATCAAAAGTATCAAGCGTCACTTTGGCTACAGCACTGGGAAACCAAACAACAGATGCGACTAGCAAAATTACCACAAATACCAAACTAATAATTATTATTGGTTTGCGACGGGAGGAGAGATTTTTCTTTTTGGGTGGCATCGAAGTTTTTTGGATTTTTTCATCATTTTCCATCTCTCTGACCTGCGGCAAGCTATTTATTTTTTTCGGCTCAGCTGAAGCCATTGAAGATCTTTCTCTCTCCAACTCTTCATTAATGTTATCCTCTTCCGATTCATCACTTTCCAGAATCTCAGGTGGTTGCTCATCAGATAATTCCTCCTCTTCTTGGGGCTCTGGATCGTTTTCTTCTTGATCTTCCTCTCTCGAATACTGATTTATGCGAAAACCTGCGTTTGAGCTTTTCCCAGAATCATCGGACCCACCTGCTACATTGTTTAACGGAATAGGAATACGAGCATTTTTTGCTTCACTTGCACTGGTATACACTGTTATGCCGACTTGAGAAGCAAGATTTTTTGATATTTTATCTTTAGTTACAAGAGAAACTGCTTTGCCAAGTTTTTCTATCTCTCTTTTTAATAGCTTTAAATTAACAACACTTTGTGAAATACTGCCACCCCTCGGCACAACTAAACAAACCGCTTTAGATTCAGCTGATTTAACCCTCGAAATTACACCTGTAATATCCTCATCTGGTTCTAAATAAATTATCTCATTCATAGATTTATCAATATCTAATATTGTGCTTTATTATTATATCTAATTTATTATTAATAATCACTATCTTTAAGCTAATTTCTTATTCCCTCAATCACTTTATCTAAAATACTGTCTAAAATCTTTTCTTCTCCTGCTAAATCAATAGCCAAATTTACCATTGCCATTGGTGTGATATCTTGAGAACCCACCATTTTACCCGTCTCATCTACCACATTTGCAACCTGTCCCGGCTTTATAAACTCCACTTTGGGTTGTTTGGCAAATGGCAACCTTTTTACCCAATTGCGTTTTGCCAGATACTCCGATATTTCGGGCAATAACGAGCCTCCTCCACATAACATTATTCGAGAAGGCAGTAAATCAATATCGGAAAACTCTTCCAACGCCAATTCCACCCCCGCCAGCCATACTTCACAGTCGCTTTCTAAAGCTGATATTACATTTTTTGATATCTCTGTGTCTTTTTTAATTTTTCCTAATGAGTAATCAATCTTAATTTTCTCCGCTTCTTCGAAACTTTTTCCTAGTGCATCAGCGATTGATTTTGTAAATACCCTTCCACCAATTGCAAACATGCGCGTGCCCTCTACGCCTCCATTGCGGACAACCGCAATATCCGTTGTGCCACCACCGATATCAACAAAAATACTTGAAAAATCATTCAGTTCCTCGAGCCCGACGCATCGAGCTACCGCATAAGGCTCGCTGGTTATAGCCAATAGATCTAAATTTAGCTCTTCTGCAATAGTTTGCAGTGCCCCCAAGTGGACAACCGGAGCAAAAGCGTTAAAAATGCTTATAGACATATCTTTGCCCTGAAAACCGATTGGGTTTGTCACCTTATATCCATCAATTTTTACATCCACAATCGCCGAGTTAACCAATCTGACGTCAATTTCCGAATAACCAGTTTCCCAAGCAAGCGCACTTCTGGCTTTATCAAAAGTTTTTTTCTGGACCTGATCAACCACCTCTTTAAGTTCGCGTAAATCAATTTTTTTATCTGATGTATCGCGGCGATAGCGAACTGTAGTTGTAGTTCCCTTTACTAACTCCCCTGCAATACCAATTATACACTGCCTCGGAGCAACCCCAGCTTCTTCTACCGCTTGATTGATAGCTTTTTCGCAATTGCTAATAACCCCTGAGATATCAGTAACCTTTCCCCCTTGCATATCGGATAATCTCTGCCTTTGTTTGCCAGAGCCTACAACATAAGCTTTATCTTCCTCCACACGAAAAATGAGCACTTTAATATACTCCGTCCCGATATCTAAAGATATGGCAAAATTCTTTTTTGGTTTACCTAAACCAAATAATGCCACTATGCTCCCCTCGAACTAATTATTTAATCAAATTATAGTTGAACGGCACAATAATTGCAAAGTTACCCGGTTGCCTCTTGTCTTATAGCATCGGCTATTATGCGCCGATACCTTTGAGAAAGAGAACGAGAATCTGACTGAATACTACCTTCCTCAACACGTTGAGCGGCCAAGTGCCTTTCTTCATTTGTCTCAAACATCAGCCCTTGATTGTGTTGATACCTCTTGAAAAGATCTGTTGCGTCTTGTAAAAACTGCCGGTAAATATTGGCTAGCTTTACGTCAAGAGCATCGCAATCAGCACGAGCAATTTCAACCATAATAAAAGAGTTAAGTGCCGCTCCCAAATGTTGCGCATCGTAAAGCGACCTGTAAGAAGATGCATCTCTAAATTCTGCCGACTTTAACTCCAAGCGAATTGGCAGCGCATACTCAGATAAAGCTTCGTTTTTTTCGCTTTTCTCAGCAGTTTTATTATGGTCGAAAGCCTTGCGATGTTTTTTGCTTCTGATTCTCTCCGAACTGGAATAGGCGAGTGTTAATAAATCGCTTAATGTCTCCATCACGTCATAGAATTTATCTGCTTGGCGATATTCGGAAAAACAGTTTAAACCTAAATTGATATGCAAAGAGAGAGGATCATCGCGATCGATTTGGTGACCTGCGAGATTGTCAGAATTATGCTGCTGCCGGTCATCCTCCGTTGCCTGCATTGGCACAAATCCAATTTTGGCTAGCTCCTGTAAAATCATTGCCTGAACTTTGGGGCTATACGAGTAGGATGGGGAGGCTTCATACAGAATCTCTTGTTCATCACCATGTTTTATTCCAAACCGGCTAAAAACATCTCTTAGTCTCATCACTTCTCGGGTTATGGGAACCTCTAACTCTACTCCGATGGTCGGTAAGGGACTTTTGGGGTCAACTAGATCTCCTTCTGTTTTTGACATTGATTCGATCTCTTCAAGAATATCAGACACATCTTCGGTTTCACGGCTGTCGGAAAGAGCATATCTATTAAATAGTTTCAAAGATAAAAGTTGCTTGAGAGATTTCTCGAGCCCCGGATATTGTTCAAGATGTTTGGACACAATATTACACACATCAAACATTTCTCGGTCTGTTGTAAGACGATTAATAGAAGCCGCTTCAAAACTTGAAGGAGGCTGATGCTCCGGCCTTCTATATCCCGGAGTCAAACCATCATCCATCATCATTGGAGGCATTTCATCTTTGAACATAAATATCCAAACAGTTAATAATACTTGCTACAAAAGAACTGCCTTTATTCGACGCACTCCAGCCGAAGAAGATTCCTCTTTTTTGATCGTAAAGTGTCCAAGTTCACCAATATGTGTAACATGAGGCCCTCCACAAATCTCTTTTGAAAATACCTCTCCCTTCGATATATCGCCTATTGTATAAACCTTGACTTTTTCACTATAACGATCTTTAAAAGCTCCCATAGCGCCTTTTTTATCTGCTTCTGCTACAGTCATCTCTTCTACGGTTACCGGCAAATCGTTTTTTATCTGTTCATTTACTATATCTTCTACTTGTTTTTTTTGTTCATCGGTCATTTTTTCTGGATGCGAAAAATCAAACCGTAAACGTTCTGCAGTAATATTAGAACCTTTTTGCGCTACATGATCTCCCAAAACCCTTCGTAATGCCTCGAGCATCAAGTGTGCCGCGGTATGTAATTTTTTCGTCTCTTCACCGGCATCAGCCAACCCCCCCTTAAACATGCCTGCGGAAGCAGTGCGGGAGAGCTCTTGATGCTCTAACAACCGGTTATGATAATCTTCAATGGCGTTTTCGGCAAGTGTTACCAATCTTTCTTTGGCTATCTCCATGCTTAGCTCAAGAGGAAACCCGTATGTTTGGAAAAGATCAAATAAATCACTTCCGAATAGTTCTTCCGATCCTGATTCATAATTTTCTCCAATAGTTAAACGGTTTAGATTCTTCGCTCGTTTATTATTAATCTTTTTGTCAAATTCCTTTAATCCACGTGCTAAAGTAGCCCTAAACTTATTTTCTTCCTCAAATATTTTTTTGCTTGTGTTATCCTGAACTTGTTTCAGGATCTTTAAAGATTCCGGATCAAGTCCGGAATGACAATAGATATCAAAAAATATATCTACTACAGGCATAGTAAAATTGTCTCTAATCCCAATCTGATTTGCTTTCACAATCGCACGACGGATTAAGCGGCGCACTATATATCCTTGATCTTTATTTGAAGGAAATATGCCATCATTTATTATAAAAACCGCCGTTTTCAAATGATCGGAAATTACCCTAAACGACTTCAACGATTGTTCCGCGTCATAGGTTCCAGCAATATTTCTCCAATTCGGTCTGTCGTGACTCATCGGCTGATCATCATATTTCTTGCCTGATAGTTGTTCCAATTTCTCAATTATCGGCCAGAAAAGCTCGGTTTTATAAATATCAGATTCATGATTTAGAT
>CAZLCL010000014.1:0-6643 GCA_964558315.1 uncultured Candidatus Saccharibacteria bacterium | reverse complement strand
TCAATTATCGGCCAGAAAAGCTCGGTTTTATAAATATCAGATTCATGATTTAGATAAGCCAATAATCTCTCGTAGCCCATACCAAAATCAACATTTTTTTGTGCTAAAGGCTCATACTTACCCTCAGTAGTTTTGTTGTATTGCATAAAAACATCATTACAAAGCTCCATCCAACCTTTATCCTCCGGATCAAATTTAGTAGGCGCTTCGCCTTTACCAGTCCAGACAAAGAGTTCTGTATCTGGTCCGCACGGGCCGGTTGTTCCGGCAGGTCCCCACCAATTATCTTGGTAGCCCAAGAAAACGATCCGTTCTTCCGGAACGCTTAAAGAACGCCATATTTCGTATGATTCCATATCGCGTGGAATACCGTTTTTTTCATCGCCTTCAAAACATGTTACGGCAAAATTTTTAGGATCCAAACCAAGTTCTATGGTCAAAAATTCAAATATATACTCTATGGCTTCCTTTTTCCAGTAATCTCCCAGCGACCAGTAACCCATCATTTCAAAAAAAGTTAGGTGCGACTCATCACCAACCTCGTCAATATCACCCGTCCGCACACATCGTTGCATATTAACAAGCCTTTTTCCTTCCGGATGCTTTTCGCCTATCAAATATGGCACTAGCGGATGCATGCCAGCCGTAGTAAAAAGAACTGTCGGATCCGTTTCGGAGGGGATAAGCGAAGCAGATGGAATAATTTTATGCCCCTTGCTTTCAAAATAATTTAAAAATTTAGTTTTTAACTCTTCTGCTCTCATTTAATTAATCCTTAGATATATCAATACTGAAAATGTTCTTAAAAAACATAGTCCAAAAGGCTGTATAGGTGTCTGCCTGTTTGATTTCAACCTTAATTTCCTCGATTTTAGTTTGTTCTGAAGCCAATTTATTGTCACCATATAGTTTTAAATAAATTGTGTAATAATTCTTGACCTTTTTCACATAATTTCTAGTTTCTCCAAACGGTATGTTATCAAGAATTCCGAGCCTAACCCATTTGTCGGCATTGCCCCCACCTGCATTATAAGCCGCCAAAGCCGCATCTAAATTATTTTGATATTTGACCAGCAAATCTCTAACATGGGCGGCGCAAAAATCAATCGAGGTCTCGGGATCGTATATATCGTAGCTTGGCCATCTGCCGGTTTCTTTCGCCATAGTTCTGGCTGTCGCATCCATAAACTGAGCCAAACCTTTAGCTCCAGCCCGAGATTTTGCATCGGGATTAAAATTGCTCTCTTGCTTAATAATTGCCGATACCAAAGCTGGATCTACACCGTATTTAAGACTATATTTAACAATTAAATCTTCATATTTTAGCGGGTATATCTCGTCGCCAAGTATCTGAGGAATGTAAAAATATCCGCTTACAATTAGCACCACAATCAACAACCCCGCAAGAATCAAATTTATGTTTGTTCTTTTTGACACCTTTTCCCTCAATTTATGCAGAATTATTGGCTTATAATATTTCTTAATTTGGTCTATTATTGGCTAATCACAGCTTAGCGCCAGTCGCGCCTCCGCCTTTCGATTCCCGTTGCTACTCTCAAACTTGGTACTCGGGGCGGGAATCGGTCACCCATATTCGCCTGCTGGCGAATTGGTCGACCCCGGCTCGGCGCCAGTCGCGCCTCCGCCTTTCGATTCCCGTTACTACTCTCATATGTGGTACTCGGGGCGGGAATCGAACCCGCACGGCTTACGCCAAAGGATTTTAAGTCCTTCGTGTCTACCATTCCACCACCCGAGCAGAAGATGAAAACATTTTACTAATACTCATTCGATTTTCCAACCATAAGATGTGTTTACAATTTTCCCTGAAAGCAAAAAACCAGAAGCTTTTTTATGCCCTCCACCACCAAACATTTTAGCCAATCTTGATACATCAATTTTTTCACTTTCTGTGCGTAAACTCCCTTTAATAGTATCATTTTCTGATTCATATATCAACAAACTTGCTTTTGCTTCAGCCGTCGAATTTATCAAATTTACTAAACCAGATATTTCATCTTCTTTGGCTCCCGTCTTTTTTATATCTTCCAAGGTCAAGACCGAATATACTATGCCGTATTCATTCAAAACTCTAATCCTATTTAGCGCAATCCCCCATAACTTTAACATGTTTACCGACCGCATCTGTCCAACATTTTTGGAAATTTTTTTTAACCTTGCCCCTTGTTGTAACAATTTGCTGGTTATTTGAAGAACATTTTTAGTGGTATTTGAATGCTGGAAACCTCCAGTATCATAATATATGCCTGCCAACAAACTAGTGGCTGTTCCGGAATCAATCGGATAATCAAATTCTTTAAAGATTTCATATATTATTTCACAACTGGAAGAGTAATTCGTTTTTGCGATATTTAAATCGGCAATCTTCCAAATATCGTTTTGAATGTGATGATCAATATTAATAATTAATTTGCCCTTTTTCTTTGCTTTAGTTATCCGCTCGGCAAAACCGGTTCTTTTAAGATCACCATTGTCAATTAAAATAATTGCATCATAATCGCCGGATAAAAAATCACTTGCTATTGTTTCTCCGTTAATTAGAAATGAGAAAAAATGAGGGACGGTATCTTTTGAAACCATATCCGCTTTTTTCCCAATACTTTTCAGATATTTTCCAAAAGATATCATCGCTCCAATAGCATCGCCATCTGGCTCTTCGTGTGCAATCAATAAAAAACTATCCCCATTATCAAGGATTTTCTTTAGCTCTCTAAACTGTTTCACATTGTTTCCTAACCGATTACAACTAATTTTCTGTCTTCTACAGGCAAATCTGCCTTTTTAAATTTGTAGGTATCATAATCTTCACGAACCATGCCTAAAACACCGTGTAAATCAATACCCTCTTCTACATTAATTGCAATTACTACTCTTGGATCAATCGTAGAAATAGTTTTGTCGGCATCTTTGATATTAAGACCAAAGTTTTGTCCAATATTTATGCATAAAATATCTACATCACCGAGAGTTTTAATAGCATTGTTAGAAAGAACTTCGGTCAGATTAACCGCATAGCACAAATTAATATCTTCGGCGTGGATAACAAACAAAGTTCCAAAACCATCTGGCTCGATTCCTTCAACAAAAACGCCTTTCCTTTCATATTCGCCGGGTCCATCAAATAATAAACCTTCGATTTCGACACCTTTATCACTGGCGACAATTAATCCCTCGCGGCATTTGATATTAATAACACCACTACCAGATTTAGAAATCTGCATATTTATCCTCTTTTTTGAATGTTATTTTTTACTGTCTTTTGATTTTGTTTTTGAGTCGGTTTTGGTAGGGCTTTTTTGCATTTTTTTGGCGCTATCTTTAACTTTTTTTTCCTTCTTATCGGCAGTTACCACTGGCTCCTGATCATCTTCTTTTGCAATTTCTTTTTTGGATGTATTTACATCTTTTAAGCTTAACCCCAATCTATGGCTAGCGGGCTCTATTGAAATAATCTTCATTTGATATTCTTTGCCAAGCTCGATAACTTTATTAGGATCGCTGATATGATCATCAGATAATTCTGAGATATGAACTAGCCCATCAATGCCCTTTTCTATAGAAACAAAGGCTCCAAACGGTGTAACCTTTGTCACTTTTCCGGAGATCATGTCGCCAACGCTGTATTTATTGGCGGCTTTTACCCATGGGTCATCTTGTAAACGCTTAATTGACAAAGAAACACGACCATCCTCTTTACCGATAATCATAGCTTCGATTTGGTCGCCAACCTTATACAATTTATTTAAATCAGTAACTCTGCTCCACGACACTTCGGAGATATGGACTAAACCCTCGACCTGAGGATCGAGGCTAACAAATAACCCAAAATCAACAATACCCGTAACACGTCCTTTTGATTTGTCACCAATATTTATCTTGCCTAATTTGTCTTTAACCTCATCGGCGTTTACCGCTCTTTCAGAAAAGATCAGTTTGCCACTCTCTTTATCACAGTTTAAAACCTTTACAGATACTTCTGTGCCAATAAATTGTCGTAAACGATTTAAAATTTCATCTTTATTTCCCCCCTCAACGCGCGGATAATTTTTAGGCGAAAGCTGTGATACAGGCAGAAAACCTTGAATACCTCCAATTTCGGACATTAATCCACCCTTGTTGGCATCTGTTATGGTAATATTTACCGCTGATCCGCTCTCAAATTTTTCAGACATCTCCAGCCAATATTTTTCCCTGTCTGCTTGTTTTAAAGAAAGCACCACATTGCCCTCTTCGCTATCCATTGATAATACCGATGCAAGAACTTTATCTCCTTTTTTTATGCCAGATTTAGAAGTAATCTCCCTTTCTGGAATAAAACCCAGCGATTGTCCAGCAACATCAACCCATATTCTATTTCCGGCCACTGCCAAAACAACAGCTTCAACCAAATCCCCTTCTTTAAATGGCAAGAGGTTATCTCCCAACTCCGCAAAAAGACTTTCCATCGTTTCAACATGCTTGTCATTCTTGACTAATTTATTTTCTTCGGTCATTTACTATCTATCCTTTCTTAAAAAATATGTTTTTGTTTTGATTAATTATTAATTATTTCTTTTTTGGTAAATATTTTTCATATCTCTCATGATATATTTTTTGTTTTTCTAATTTGAGAGAATATCTAAAAATCCATATTGTGAGGATAATAATCCAGATAATTAACGTTGTCACCACAAGCGAGATATAAAAATATGAGCTTAACCATGGCAACTTTTCATGTCTCGCGAAAATATATATCATGCCAAGTATGCCACAAGTCAAATATGCATAAAACTGATTAAGTCGAATTTTTCTATCAATTTTTTTCAGTAAAATTATTACAATCGCACCAACTATTAACAAGCTAAAAAAGGCTAGTTGATACCAAAAATACTTATTATCTGCAGAAGGAATCGGGTCGAATAAATATTGTCTTGAAAAAATTTCTGCTAAAGTCATGAATTATCTATTTTACAGTTAATAATATTTCAATCGTTGTATAACTAATTACGATGGTGCAAGCTAGAAAATCAATTGGTGGGCGAGAGAGGACTTGGTCACGGTCATCCCGATGCTTCGGGATGCCTCGACCCCGGCTCGGCGCCAGACGCGCCTCCGCCTTTCAAGTCCTTTCATCTTTGTATGGTGGGCGAGAGAGGACTTGAACCTCCACGACATTTCTGCCACTACCACCTCAAGGTAGCGTGTATACCAATTTCACCACTCGCCCCAAAAGGATATTCGGCTATCGGTTAAGAAGTAAGCTTATAAGTGAATGACTTATGAAATATTGATATAATCTTCCGTTTCAGATAACCATTTCTGACTAATTTCTTATGACTTTCCCTTTTTAATACATATAAACGTGACATGACTCATGGCTTATATTGCATTACACTAAGTATGGTGGGCGCTGAAAAATTCGGTCACGGTCATCCCGATGCTTCAGAATAACTCGACCCCGGCTCGGCGCCAGACGCGCCTCCGCCTTTTGAATCCTGCCTCGACTACTCACCAAGTCATATAGCCAAATAAGGAATTGGGCAATGTGATTTGGTGGGCGCTGAGGGATTCGAACCCCCGGCCTACTCGGTGTAAACGAGTCGCTCTAACCAGCTGAGCTAAGCGCCCTAATATCAAAAAAACGGTAACTAGCCCGATTTTTTTGCCATCTTTGCGAGATGGCGCCCCTTTTTAATCAATACTAGTTTAATAATGTAACACTAGCTAATATACCATAATGAGACAATTAGGTCAAAGCCTTTTTATCCAGATTGACTTTTTTTCAGTTACATGTTATATTTTTAGTGGAAGTTTAATGGCTCGTTTGTATTTAATTATCCAAAATATTAAGTCGACCGAGAAATTAAACTCGGTCGATTTTATTAGGAAATTTTAGGGAAAAAATGGAAGAAGGACAAGTCAACAAAAAGAAACTCTTCGTTGGTAACCTCGATTACGCTGTTACCGATGAGATGCTTTCTGGGCTTTTCACCGGCATTGAAGGTGTAGAGGTAGTTGAAGCTAAGGTAATTACCGACAAATTCAGTGGTCGTTCTAAAGGTTTCGGTTTTGTAACCGTTGCCGAAGAAGAGATGGCTGAAAAAGCTGTCGAAGAGCTTAACGAAAAAGAGTTCGAAGGTAGAAAGATCTTCGTCAACATAGCCAGACCAATGGTTAAAAGAGACGAAAATCGTGGCGGTGGTGGATACAATCGCAACGACAGATAAGATTCAATAGTAAAACTATAGAATTCTAAAAAATAACCCTGCAGGTAACTGCAGGGTTGTTTTTAAATAAACCCATATAATTATATTATCTGTTTTACTGCCTCTAGCGCTTCTGGTAACTCTGTCCAACCAGCGCCGCCGTTTAAATGTTTTCCGCCTTTAATAATAATCGGCTCGGTATGTAGTTTTTTAGATAATTGAGACGCATCCGAAACCGGCACCAATGGGTCGTCATCACCATGTATGACAACAAATTTTTTAGATGATTGCAGTATTTTATAAAAATTAAATCCGTCTTTCAGAAAACTATCCACATCGCTCTGGCCGACTAATGACAGAGGTCCAGAAACGAGGACTGCTCCTGCAATACTTTGTGACTTATCATTTACCGACTCAAGATATCTTAAAATCGCAGG
>CAZLCL010000013.1:16373-19087 GCA_964558315.1 uncultured Candidatus Saccharibacteria bacterium | reverse complement strand
GTTTTGACGTTCTATCATACCAGATTTGTTACCGATGTATCTCAACCTCCGCATACCCCCTTTTTGAGCGTAAAAACCAATAAAATAAAAAATGATCTATTGACAACTAAAATATTTTTGATAAGATAATATTAATGGATTTGATATAGTTTTTATGGTGGCCAGCTGGGCGCCATTTTTTATTAACAAATTAGGCTTATACAGCAGATTTTATAGAAACTGCCGATAGCGCTAAAGAATATTATGAAAGGAAAACATGGTAAAAACTACATCGTTTATGCAAGCAATCGAGGAAATTTGTGAAGAAAAGGGTCTAAAAAAAGAGGTAGTTATCGAAGCCGTAGAAGCCGCCATAGCCGCCGCTTATCGTAAAGATTATGGCAAAAATAAGCAGATAATGAGAGCAAAAATGGATCCCGTAACCGGCTCAGCCGAAGTTTATCGCGTATTCGAAATTGTAGAAAGCGACGAAGATGTTGAGGAGACAGAGAGACAACTTACACTTGTTGAAGCCAGAAAGCTCGATAAAAAAGCCGAGATCGGTGGAGAAATAGTTGTGCCACAACCTAAAGAGGATGATTTTGGCCGTATCGCGGCTCAAACTGCTAAGCAGGTTGTTATCCAAAGAATCAGGGAAGCAGAAAGAGAAATGCTATTCGATGAATATAAAGACAAAGAGGGGAGTGTGTTATCGGCCTCTGTGCAACA
This sequence comes from uncultured Candidatus Saccharibacteria bacterium, assembly GCA_964558315.1. GTDB lineage: Bacteria > Patescibacteriota > UBA1384 > XYA2-FULL-43-10 > XYA2-FULL-43-10 > MWCM01. The sequence continues at coordinate 18,379 of CAZLCL010000013.1, read as the reverse complement.
GATTGACGGTAAAAATATTATTGTATCGCTTGGAAAAGCCAATGGTATAATTTATCCCTCAGATCAGATTAGAAACGAACGCTATTATATTGGGCAACGTCTTAAAATATTTGTCCGTGAGGTAGGCGAAAATGCCCGTGGACCGCAGATTGTTGTATCAAGAGCTGATGAAAATTTGATTCGCGGATTATTTGAAAGCGAGGTGCCAGAGATCACCTCGGGCACAGTTGAAATTAAAAGCATTGCCAGAGAACCCGGCTCAAGAACAAAAATCGCTGTGATCGCCAACGAAGAGGGGATCGATCCTGTAGGTTCTTGTGTTGGCCAACGGGGCACCAGAGTTCAAGCTATTTTGAATGAAATTGGGGAAGAAAAAATTGATATTGTTCTTTGGGATGAAGATGTCGAGCAATTTATTATGAATGCATTATCTCCGGCCAAAACAATTGAGATTAACATCTCTTCCAAAGAACACAAGGCCACAGTAAAAGTCAATAAAGAAAATCTGTCTCTGGCCATCGGTAAAGGCGGACAAAATGTCAGACTCGCCTCAAAACTTACCGGCTGGGGGATTGATATCATAGAGAGCGACGAAGAAGACTCTGCACCAAAGAACAGCGCAGAAACAACAGACTCCGAAAACACGGAATAATCACAAATCTATAGAACTCCCAGCGACTATAGACAGATCTGCTAAAAAATAATTAGTAGCCAATTTATGGAGTAAATAAATGGATAATATATTTTCAAAATTTTCACCAAATTTGCGGCAAGCTTTGATGATGTCGGAGAGAATCTCTAAAGAACAGAACTCTAATATAGATACAGAACATCAATTATTAGCTTTAATATTGCAAAAAGGCACTCTTGCTAATGATATTTTATTAATGTTTGATATTTCAATCGAAAGAGCGCAACTGGTGTCAAGCTTGGTTAGCCGTAAAGGTCAAATTAATGGCGTAAACGAAAACGCTAAAGAATCAATCAAACTTGCGGTGCAGTTTGCAATGAAACATAAACATTCACATATTGATTGTGAACATCTGTTATTGGCCCTTATATCAAATAAAAAGTTTAATTCATACAACATTATTGAAAGAATGGGTATAAATCCTAAAGAGATAAAAAAACAGATCGAAGCTGTATTCGGCCAAGCCGATAGAACTATTCATCAAGAAACCCAGCCCAATGATAAATCAGAAGAGATAGAGGAGGGGATTGATATCGAAAATATTTCTCCTTTTCCTAATATGGTTGGTGCTGGTTTAAAAACCAAAAAAGATAAGAGTGCAATTAAAGAATTTACTATTAATATTTCTGAGATGGCGGCAAAGGGAAAGATTGACCCTGTTATTGGTAGAAGTTCAGAAATCGAACGAATAATTCAAATTTTAATTCGTCGTAAAAAAAATAATCCGGTTTTAATCGGGGAACCAGGTGTGGGTAAAACAGCTATCATCGAAGGATTAGCTTTAAAAATCCACGAAGGTAAAGTTCCTTCAGCAATTAACGGCAAGGAGATTTATTCTCTCGATCTTTCCGCTTTATTGGCGGGAACTATGTATCGTGGTCAATTCGAAGTTAGAATTAAAAAACTGCTTGATGAAATCGAGAAAAACAAAAATGCAATTCTTTTTATTGATGAATTACACACTGTAATCGGAGCAGGAAGCGCCGAAGGATCTTTAGATGCCGCCAATATTTTAAAACCAAAATTAGCCAGAGGAGAGATAAGAGTGATTGGGGCTACCACACTCGATGAGTATAAAAAACATATCGAGAAAGATGTCGCCTTTGAACGTCGCTTTCAAACAGTTCTTGTTACAGAACCAACAGTTGATGATACTTTAAAGATTTTAAAGGGCATAGCTAAACAATATGAAAGCCATCATCATGTCATTTATCATGCCAGCGCCTTAACAGCCGCCGCCGTTCTTTCTAATCGTTATATTCAAGATAGATTCCTACCCGATAAGGCAATAGATTTAATAGATGAAGCGGCGGCG
>CAZLCL010000013.1:0-16273 GCA_964558315.1 uncultured Candidatus Saccharibacteria bacterium | reverse complement strand
TCAAGATAGATTCCTACCCGATAAGGCAATAGATTTAATAGATGAAGCGGCGGCGGCACGAAAAATGCGAGCCAACCACAATTCTAAGTTGAATACTCTTTATAAGGAACTTAAAGAAACAATAAAGAAAAAGGATGATGCTGTTAGTAGCGAACATTATGAGAAGGCAACTTTTTTACGTCAAAAAGAGCTAGCAATTTCGGAAAAAATTGCCGCATTAGAGAAAACCAACAAAGTAAAAAATTTGCCGGTAATTTCCGAGCAAGATATTGCGCTTATTGTTTCAAAATGGACAGGAATACCTGTTACAAATTTAGATTTACAAGAAAAAAACAGATATTTGAATTTAGAAAAAACTATTAAAAAACATATCATAGGACAAGATTCTGCTGTCGAGCAGATAACTTCAGCCATTAAAAGATCGAGAGTCGGAATATCAAATCCCAATAGGCCAATGGGCTCGTTTATATTTTTAGGCCCGACCGGAGTTGGTAAAACCGAATTAGTAAAAGTTTTGGCTCGCGAGATATTTGGTTCCGAAAAATCATTGGTCAAAATTGATATGTCAGAATTTATGGAAAAGCACAACGTGTCTCGCCTTGTCGGCGCTCCCGCAGGCTATATCGGATACGAAGAGGGAGGACAGCTTACTGAAAGAGTCAGAAGACAACCCTATTCTATTGTGCTTTTTGACGAAATAGAAAAAGCCCATCCCGACGTTTTTAATATCCTGCTTCAAATTATGGAAGATGGGGAATTAACCGATGCTAAAGGTAGGAAAGTAAATTTCCGCAACACCTTAATCGTTCTCACCTCTAATCTGGGAACTGATTTACTAAATTCCAGCTCCTCTATTGGCTTTAATGATAATATTAATTCGTCTGCCGATTCAAATCGTTATCAAAAAATGGCAGAAAAAGTCAACGACAGCATCGAAAAACATTTTAAACCCGAATTTATCAACCGTTTGGATGGCATAATAATTTTTAAACCCCTAAACGAAAAAACTGTAGAAAAGATCGCTAAACTAGAATTAAACAAACTAAAACAACGTTTACAGAAGAATGAAATTTTTATTGATGTAAGCGACAAACTTGTTAAATGGCTAGCTCAAAAAGGCTACAAACCCGATTACGGAGCCAGACCAATGAGAAAAATCATTTCAGATACTATTGAAAATCCATTATCTGAATTAATTTTAAGGGGGGAATATGTTCAAGGAAATAAAATATTTTTAGACATATCAGCTGATCAAGTTCGCTTTAATATCAATTAAAATCAGACTGCGACATGGTTTCTTTACGAGAAACATTTATAAGCTCAATAGATCAATATCCCCAGAACCAGAAGGAGACAATTATATCTGTTCTTAATTATATTGAACATCATGCCAGCAGTGACAATAATAAAATCAACACTACTAGCTTTGAACACTCTTTAGCCGTAGCTCAATCTTTATCAAATCGCGAATTTGATTTTGTCATGGTATCCGCCACGTTACTACATCACATTACATTGGATGAAAGCATGGGATATGACAATATTCAGAAGCTATTTGGCACGGAAATTTCATCTCTAGTAAAAGGAATTAAAAAAATTTCAAGCGTGCCAATAATTAATAAATCATTATTTTTTGGGAACGAAGATTTTTGTTTTGATCGAATTGATAATTATCGAAAATTATTGCTTTCTCTCTCGTCTGATATGAGAGTAATGATCATTAAGTTATTCGATCGTTTGCATAATATGCAGACCATAGAACAGATAAGCCAAGCAAAACAGAAATATTATGCTTTAGAGTCCGTTCTAATATATGCTCAAATTGCAGAAAGAATTGGGTTGTCTGAGCTTAAAAGTAAAATTGAAGATTTGGCTTTTCCTTATGCTTACCCCGAAGAGTATAAAAAATTTATTAAATATTTTAAAAATAATCTAATAATTAATGATAATTTTATTGATCAAAAAACCGCTGAAATTAAAAATTTCTTGTCACAAAAAAACATGGCTTATGTAAAAATTCAAGGCAGAATTAAGCATTTATATAGCATTTATAGCAAATTAAAAACAGAAAAAGAAACCAGCAAAATAAATTTTTATGATTTATATGGCATTAGAATTATCGTGCCGACAGTCGAAAATTGTTATCAAGTTTTAGGGTTAATACATGAAATATATAAGCCTATGCCCGGCAGAATTATTGATATGATTGCTAGCCCAAAAGGTAATGGATATCAATCTCTTCACACCACTATTCAAAACTCGCCAAATGATATTTTTGAAGTTCAAATACGCACACCCGAAATGCATCGTCATGCAGAATTTGGAGCCGCGGCCCATTGGCACTATAAAACCAGTGATAATAGACTTGCGATTTCTAAGAGCCAAAAAGAGTGGCTTCTAGAACTGCAAAATGCCTGTAAGCTTAATAGCAATAGAGATTTTTTAGATTACATCAAAAGTGATTTATTTGTGACTAGAATATTTATTTTTTCACCAGCTGGCGATATTTTTAGCATGCCCAAAGGATCAAGCGTGCTTGACTTTGCTTATAGGGTTCATACAAGAATTGGTGATCAATGTTCAGGGGCAAAAATAAATGGCATTTTATCTAGCATTGATACAGTTTTAAATAATGGAGACAGTGTCGAAATTGTAACCTCAAAAAGAACAAGACCAAATATTAATTGGCTAAGACTGTGTAAAACCTCATACGCCAAACAAAAAATTAAACAATTCTTAAAAAAAATTGATTACGATAAATTAGTATCACTTGGAAGAGATTCTTTTAATAACATCAAAAAAGAATTTAACTTGCCGGACGTTAGTGAAATAACAGCTTCTCATTTATTATCACAGTCACGATTGCCATATAAGTCTTTTAATGATTTGCTTATAGCTCTCTATAATCATTCCGTTTCTAAACACACCCTAATAAAAACTATTTATCCGAACTATAAATTTCAAATTTCGAAAAAAGAACCGGTATCTACCGCTAGAGATTTGCAAAACAATCAATTTATGGGCTTAAAAAGCCAAATCGCAAAATGTTGCAATCCAAACCGTTCCTCAAAAATTATCGGTTACATCGGAAAAGACCATATTATAAAAATTCACAAAATCAATTGTAAATTCGTTAAAAAAACTGATCCTAAAAGACAAATATTTATTGATCCATTTGACAGCTAATTATCTATTAGCTAGGATTTGGACAGATCTATTTTTAATATTTTGAGGTTTTATGCCTAATCAAAGTTTTCAATCAGCTAGAGGAACAAGAGACATTTTGCCCAAAGATCAGCCATACTGGCAATTTTTTCGTAATACAGCTGAAAAAATTCTATCTTCATTAAGCATTGATCGCATAGATTTACCACACCTCGAAAATTCTGAAATATATTCTAGAAGTATAGGCAACGAAACGGATATTATTCAAAAAGAGATGTATCTGATTGAATCAACAAAAACAGAGTTAGAATCACAGTTGGCTTTAAGACCAGAGGGGACTGCAGGTGCCGTTAGGGCATTTATTCAAAATGGTATGGCAAGTTGGCCACAACCGGTTAAACTTTATTATATTGGACCAATGTTTCGGCATGATCGGCCACAAAAAGGCAGATATCGTGAATTTCACCAATTGGGAGTAGAGATATTTGGCGACCAGTCACCAAAATCTGATTATTTAATAATAATGAGCGCATGGGAGATTTTACAAAAACTTGGTCTAAAAGATTTGATAATTTACGCCAACTCCATCGGTTGTAGTAAATGCCGACCAAAATATATTAGTAAGCTTAAAAAATATTATAAAGATAAAATGGGGGAAGTTTGCGATAATTGCAGAAATCGTTTCGAAAAAAATCCTCTTAGACTATTAGATTGCAAGGAGACCCAATGCAGAAAAATTGCCGAAAATGCGCCCGTAATCCTCGACTCTTTATGCCCTGATTGCAAGAATCATTTTCAGGAGCTTCTTGAACTGCTTGATTATTTTCAAATAAGATACGATCTTGATCCAAAGTTGGTTCGCGGTTTAGATTATTACTCTAGAACAGTTTTTGAAATTGCTGACATTAATGACATTGAAAGACAGTCATCTCTGGGTGGTGGCGGAAGATACGATGATTTGGTAGAGATACTGGGTGGAAACAAAAATTACGCTGTCGGTTATTCGCTAGGTGTCGATCGAGTAATAAATTTGATGAAAGAACAACAGATCTTGCCGCCAAAACCTGAGGGCATTGAAGTTTGTGTCCTCCAGCTTGGTGAAAAAGCAAAAAGTTCAGCAAAAAGCATTTATAATGATTTAAGCAAGAATTCAATTAATGTTTTATTTATCCCATCCAACGATAGTTTAAGGACTCAAATTAAAAACTCTGTTAAGTCAAAAGCTAAGTTCGCCATCATTATCGGCCAAGCTGAAGCTGTAAAAAATGAAGTGATTTTGCGAGATTTATCAGCTTCAGCCCAAGAAACTTTGCCGGTAAAAAATCTTTCTGTGGAAATCAAAAGGCGATTAGGAAAATTGCAATAATGGATAAAAGGAGCATAGAGAATAATATTATCTTAAAAGGTGGTTTAGATAATATTGCTAATGCTCCAAGAAACGATATTTGCGTAGTCCTTGATAACATTCGCTCGATGCATAACGTTGGAGCAATATTTAGAACTTGCGATGCCGCTAGAATTAAAATGCTATATTTATGTGGAATTACTGCAACTCCGCCTAGACCACAAATACAAAAGACAGCTTTAAATACTTTGGATTATCAGCCTTGGCAATATCGCAAAAGCACTCTTCGGCTTATCCATGTTTTACAAAAACAGGGTTATCAAATTGTAGCTCTAGAACAAACGACAAAATCAATTAATTATAAAAATTTTTCGGCCATAAAACCACTTGTATTGGTGGTGGGCAATGAAATTGAGGGGGTTTCAAATAAGGTATTGGCCAGTTGTGATCTAGCAATTGAAATTCCCATGCACGGGATCGCCAACTCTTTAAACGTGGCCACATCTGTTGGAGTTGTTTTATTTAGTATCATCTAATAGATATTGTCTTTATTACATTAATTAATTATTATGTGTGGATAACTTTTTTAGTGTTCGGTTTATGTTTGGTATATAATCATAATATGACCGAACATAACGCGAACATATTTATTCACAAAAAAAGGCGATATTTTAATTTTTACGGTCCTTTTAACGATGGCTGGGTCGAAATTATTACATAATATTATTAAGGGGAAAAGTGGAATCATTAACTAAAAGACAAAAAGAGATACTTGAATTTATTCAAGGATTTATCGAGGAAAACGGTTATGCCCCAAGTTTTCGCGAAATTGCTTATTATTTTGAGTTTTCCTCTACAGGAACAGTAGCAGAGTATATTAATATTCTAGAAGAAAAGGGGTATCTAACTCGGGAGGCCATCTCCGCTAGATCACTACAACTTACGCCCTCTTTTGCTTCGGGTCTAGAATCATTTGAAATCCCCCTAGAGGGGGTAATTGATGCAGGCAAACCGATTGAGGCTATTAGGACAGGTGATACAATTGAAATCCCAAGAGACATGATGGGTAAAAAAACATTTGCCTTAAAGGTAAGAGGCGAATCAATGAAAGACGACGGTATTTTGAACGGGGATTATGTAATTATTGAGCAAACTGCCAATGCTCGTAATGGAGATATTATTGTGGCTTTAATTGATAACGAAATGGCAACTCTAAAACGTTTTTACAATGAAAAAAATTTTATTCGCCTTCAGCCTGCCAATAAAGAAATGAAAGCGATGCGTTTTGCCAAAAAAAGAGTTATAGTTCAAGGAAAAGTAAAAGGAGTAATCCGAAGATATTAACATTTGACGTGACACACAATTATCGAATATACTATAACTATCATGGAGGCGGAAAAAAGAAAATTGATTAAGTTTTCAAATTATAGTCTTTGTATTACTCTTCCCAAATGGATTCTAAAAAAATTGCTCTGGGATAAGGGTGACGAAGTTGATGTTGAAGTTGACGAAGAGAACCAGAAGCTAATAATTTTTAAGAGCAATGATTTAAACGGTAAAAGTAAAGATAACATTCTTAGATGGTGATAGATAATAAATAACTATGTCTAAAATCTCTTTTATCTCTTCTGACGACCGCACATATAATGTTTCGCGCTGTCTTTCATTAATTAAATCTGAAATTACTAGTAAAATTCAAAGATCAAAAAGCATTGTAATTAAAGTAAATTGCTTTTCCGAAAATTATCAATTATCGGCCACTCATGTTGATGCTTTGAATGGTTTACTCGAATTTATTACACCCCATGTAAAGACTCAAATCGTTTTAGCCGAAGCTGTAAAAGAGGGAGAGACATTAAAATCTTTTCAAAATTACGGCTATTTTAGCATTCAAGAAAAATTTGATTTGGCATTTGTTGACTTGTCAAAAGATGATATTGAAGAGATCACCATAACAGACGATCGCAATTATGATCATGTTCTAAGGCTACCCGTAACTTTATTGCACTCAGATTATATAGTTTCAATATCACCGCCTAAAACTCATTCGCATATAAACTATTTTGGAGCAACAGCTAATCTTATACCAAGCAAGCAAGATCCAGCTTCCAGCATAGCTCATAATGACAAGGGGAAATATTTACTACCATTTTTAAAACGATCACTCAAAACTGAAACTGAAAGATATTTATACTTTTTACGCCATGTCAATACAAAGTTAGCTGTTTCGCTTGCAATAGTTGATGGCTATGCCACCATGCAAGGAGATGGGCCAGGCACCGAGGGCAAATTATCTGCCGAACATTGGGCAATTGCTTCCACAGATTCAGTTCAAGCTGATACTCTTTCCTGTCGTCTGTTGGGCATAAACCCGCAAGATATTGAATATCTTCCTTGCGATAAACAGAGCAACCCTGATAATAATATAATCGTCGGAGACGACTGGAAAAAACATGTTACAAAAATTAAATTGCATAAAAATTTTCTTTGAATTTTTTTATGTTATAATACTAATATAATTAGGAGGGGCCGGTAACGGTTATCAAAATGGGTATCGCAGACGACATTAAACCGCAGAAAAAAACTGCGGAAGATATTGAGTTAAAAGATAAGGATATCACCGAAGAACAAACTGAAGACGATTCAGATCAGGATGTTGTTGAAATTCCAATTGATAAAAGCGGCAAAACTCCGCCTGTCTATGAAGATATTTTTCCCGAACACGAAACTTATCCAGCTAATACAGAAGATGATAATATCGAGAAAACCAATAGCACGCCTAGTGATTCAGAAAATCAAGAATCATCAGATCAAAACGATATCCCCAAAAAATCTAATCACTGGCTTACATACGTGTTGATTTTTGTAGTGATATTTACTTTAGTAGCATTAGGAATTATTTATTTCGATAAAATTCGTTCATATATTGGCAATAAAACATCAGATAACAGTTCGTCAGAAGATAATTCAGGCGTTGAAATCATTAACGGTCAAGATTATACGCGGGTCTCTAACGATACAGATAAAGATGATTCATCAAAAAATACCGAGATTGATAACGCTGACGACAACAAGGACTCCACAGTAAGCAATGACACAGATAATACTAGCGATAATATCACCTCAGAACCGGCGCAGATAGATAAGAGCACAATTAAGCTTAAGGTATTAAACGGTAATGGCATTAGTGGCTCTGCCGCCGTTCTAGCAGATATTCTTAAAACAAACGGGTTTATAGTTGAATCGGTAACCAACGCTTCACGTTTTACATACGAAAACACAACTATTTATTTCAATACCGGCAAATCAGCTGAGTCAGAACTGATAAAGCAATCTTTAACAAATTACAATGTTCTATCATATGAAAACCCTTCTGTTACCGGGAATTATGACATAATTGTAGTTGTGGGGAAAAAGTGATATGGATAATTTTATTGAATTATTATTCTCGCGCTACGATCTTTTAATACAAAATTTGCCGATTAGTTATCAAATATCCCTCTCTTTTTTGTTATTACTTTTTTTGATCTGGAATATTTATGTCTTCATTAAAAGCGGAAATTGGCTATTTTTAGCAATTTTAATCGCCGCCCTGCCAGGCACTTGGCCAGCAACTAAAAAAATATTGCTGTTTTTATGGCTACTTTGCAAGGGCTTGTTCTATCGTTTGCTATCTTAAGAAATTTACAATATATTCTATTTATCACTAATTATTTTTTATTGGAACCTAAGATGAAAAATACACCAAACGATTTTGACCAGAATTATATATTGGTGCTTAAGAAGGGCGATGAAATATTAGACTCACTCACTACCTTTTTAAACGATCAGCGCATCATAAGCGCTTGGATTACTGGAATAGGAGCAGTAAAAGAGGTCGAACTCGCCCTGTATGATTTAGGCAATAAACAATATCATCACAAAAAAATAGCCGGTCCTTTAGAACTAATTAATTTAAACGGCAATGCCGGAATGTTCAATAAAAAAATTGCTCTTCATCTTCACGCCACTTTATCTGACAGAAATATGTCCGCTTTTGGAGGACATCTACTATATGCTAAAATAGCCGCAACTTGCGAAATAATGATATCGGTGTTAACTACGCCTATAGTTAGAAAACATAATAAAAATATCGGCTTAAATTTAATAAATGGATAATTCTATGAACGAAAACATTTTTGAAAATGCTCAAGCGCAGATAGATTCAGCCGCTAAATTCGCCGATTGCGATATGGAGATAATTAAAGTTTTAAAAGAACCTCAAAGAGTAATCGAGGTCGCAATACCAATTGAAATGGACGACGGCCATATTGAAGTTTTTAAAGGTTTTAGGTCGCAACACAACAACTATCGAGGTCCTTATAAAGGAGGCCTCCGTTATCATCCGTCAGTCACCGCGGATGAAATTAAGGCTCTTTCAATTTGGATGACTTTAAAATGCGCTGTTGTAGATATTCCCTTTGGGGGGGCAAAGGGAGGCATTGTTGTTGACCCCAAAAAATTATCTGAACACGAATTAAAACATCTTACTCACGGCTATATTGACAAAATATTTGAATTTATCGGACCAGATAAAGATATACCTGCTCCGGATGTATATACAAACGCTCAAATCATGGCTTGGATAATGGATGAATTCTCTCATATCAGCCGCACTCATTCTCCGGCGGTTGTTACAGGCAAACCAATCGAAAACGAAGGTTCTTTGGGACGAGATACCGCGACTGCTCAAGGCGCCGCTTTTGTTTTAAATGAATATTTATCCATAAAAACTAAAAAAGCTCAAGAGACTTCGGTGGTTATTCAGGGTTACGGCAATGCAGGAGAGAATCTTGCAGATATTTTATATCATCAAGGCTATAAAATTTTAGCAATTTCAGATTCTAAAGGCGCAATTTTTAACAAAGAGGGAGTTGACCCTCACAAGGTATCGGCGCACAAAAAGAAAAAGGGAAGTGTTAAAGATTTATCTGGTGCAAAAAATATCCCGTCCGACAAGATATTTGAATTAGATGCGGATATTATTATCCCAGCGGCACTTGAAAACGTCATTAGCGAAAAAAATGTATCAAAGATTAAAGCAAGTTGTATTTTGGAGGTTGCTAACGGCCCCACAACTTTTTCGGCTGATGGTATTTTAGAATCTAAGGGCATTGATATTATTCCTGATATCTTAGCAAATTCCGGTGGCGTTACAGTTAGCTATTTTGAATGGGTGCAAAATCTTCAGAGATATTATTGGAATAAAGATGAGATTACAGGCCATCTTAAGCAAAAAATTTCCAGCGCTTTTAGAGAGATCTATAACTTATCTACCAGTAAAAAAATTTCTCTGCGTCAATCAGCATACGCTTTAGCTATAAATAGGATTGGCAAAGCTGTTAGCAACCGCGGAATTTTAAATTAGAAATAATCTGTATTTAATCATTTATTGAAATATTGTTTTGGGAGATAATATGTATGATATTGCGATAATTGGAGGAGGTATTGCAGGTATTACAGCCGCAATTTTTGCTGTTCGAAGAAAACAAAAAGTGATAATAATTTCCAGAGACATGGGAGGCCAGCTAACTAATGTTTTAGATATAGAAAATTGGCCTGGAGAAAAAAGACTATCCGGTATTGATTTAATTAATAAATTAATAAATCATTTAAACGATTATCATGTAGAGATCAAATACGCTGAAGCAGAAAAAATTACAAAGAGCAAAAATTCATTTATTGTATCGCTTTCTTCGGCACAAGTTGAGGCAAAATCAATAATTTTAAGTTTTGGCAAATCTCCAACAAAATTGAATGCCAAAGGCGAAGATAAATTTTTGGGTAGAGGGGTAAGCTATTGTGTAAATTGTGATGGCAATTTTTTTAAAAATAAAATTGTTGCCGTGGTTGGAGGAGGGAATTCGGCACTCGAAGGAGCATTGACTCTAGCTAGTATCTGCCAAAAGGTTTTTCTTATCCATCGACGTGATTCCTTTAGAGCTGAATCAGTTTTAATAGAAAAAGTATTAGCTAATAACAATATTGAGATAGTATATAACGATGCAATAGGTGAAATTTTAGGAGACGACAAGGTCAACGCAATCAATACCAATAACGGAAAAAACATTGCCCTAGATGGTGTCTTTGTCGAAATAGGTCACAGCGCCGATACTTCAATCGTAAAAGAATTAGTTGACACCGATGAAAATCAGCTTATTGTTACCAATCTTGATTGTTCAACTTCAACTGAGGGGGTTTTTGCGGCTGGTGATATAACTAATCATCCTTTCAAACAGCTAATTATTGCTTCCGGACAGGGGGCTACCGCCGCGTTATCAGCTGTAAAATATTTACAGAACAAGAAATGATATTATCTCTTGCCTTTTTGTTCGGCAGTTGTTCGGTTTAACTGATTGAGCTAATATTGTAGTATGAACGATGTTATAAAAAGTGGCTTTTCCCCCTCTACACCTTTGGCAGATCTTTTGCGGCCTCATGATTTTAATGATTTTATTGGACAAGAGCATATTTTAGCACCGGGAAAACTACTGCGTCGTGCTATAGAGGCAGACAGATTGCCCTCAATTATTCTTTGGGGGCCTCCGGGATGCGGTAAAACAACTTTAGCCAAGATTGTGGCGGCTAAAACTAACGCAAATTTTCAATCGTTATCTGCGGTTTCCTCGGGAAAAGCTGATGCTAAAAAAATCATTGATCAAGCTATCGAAGAGACGGAACTCAAAGGGAAAAGAACTATCTTGTTTGTTGATGAAATACATCGTTTTAACAAAGCGCAACAAGATATTTTTTTACCATATATCGAAAATGGCACAATAATTTTTATCGGCGCTACTACGGAAAACCCCTCATTTGAAGTAAATTCGCCGTTACTATCAAGATGTCGAATTTTCCATTTAAGAGAGCTAAGCGAAGATAATATCTCGATTATGCTTTCTAGCGCAGTTAAAAAAATTCAAAAGGATAATTTATTAAATATTTCCAAACAACAAAAAATAAGTATTAGCGATACCGCTATTAAACATATTGCGAAACTGTGCGAAGGCGATGCCAGAGATGCTTTCAATGCCTTAGAAATCGCAATTATTACCACCAAACCCAAAAACGGCACAATCTCTATAGATCTTAATGTGGCAGAAGAAGCTATACAACAAAAATTTATTCGCTACGACAAGGGCGCCGATGGTCATTTTGACGCCATATCGGCTCTTCATAAATCAATGAGAGCCAGCGACACAGATGCATCTTTGCATTATTTGGCTCGAATGATTGAAGCTGGTGAGGACCCTTTATACATTGTAAGACGATTGATCAGGTTTGCTTCGGAGGATATTGGTATGGCAGACCCAAATGCGCTTCTTCAAGCAGTAGCTTGTCAACAAGCCGTGCATTTTGTAGGAATGCCTGAGTCAAATGTTGTTTTAGCTCAATGTGTTATATACTTATCTTCAGCACCCAAAAGTCGAAATGTTGATAAGGCTTACACTCTAGCCATGGATGATGTGAAAAATATTAGACTTTTCCCTATACCTTTAAAAATTAGAAATGCCCCAACTAAGATGATGAAAGATTTTGGTTTCGGCAAAGGTTACCAAATGTATAGTCGTGAATCATTTTTACCAGATAATCTTAAAAATCGTAAATATTGGGAAAATATCAAATAGCTGTAAAATATTTTATTACTAATAATAAATATATGATACAATTATTCTAGACTATCAACTGTTGAGTTATTTTAAATTGAATAATTTATTACCAATTGAAACTAGAGGAGGGGAATGGACAACGAAGAAATAATAATTACTCACAAAAAAAGCTTTAAACAGCGCTTGGCTGATTTTTTTGCTAATCCTAAAAAAAGATTGATTTTCATTATTTGCGCCGGACTACTTTTAATCGGCGTTTTCGGGACCGGTTTATATTTAATGACCCATAATTCAAAAAACGAACAATCAAAAGATGAATACGATGTTAAAACTAGCGATTTTCAAACAAAGTATTATTCAAATTTAGATGGCACCGAAATTTCTTCAGCCAGCGATGACCTTTACCCTTTGGCGGTTATGGTAGAAAACCATGTTGATGCTCGTCCCCAAGCTGGTCTCGATAAAGCCAGTATCGTTTACGAAGCTATCGCCGAGGGTGGCATTACCCGTTTTATGGCGATATTCGGCCCAAAATCTGCCGATAAAGTTGGCCCTGTCAGATCAGCGCGACCGTATTATGTAGATTGGGCTATGGGTTATAATGCATATTATGCTCATGTTGGTGGTAATGCTTATGCTCTTGATCAAATATCGAACGAAAAAGTTCTGGATCTTGACCAGTTCAAATATCCCGCCTCGTATTGGAGAGACACTAGCCTAAAAGTGTCTCGCGAGCACACTATGTTTACCTCCACTTTAAAACTGCGCAATCAAGCAGAAAAACTAAACTATTCAAATCAGAGTAATTATCGCCATTATCGTTTTAAAGATGTTGATAGTTCAGAAAGTTCTCAAAATAACGAGGTCGAGGCACAGATTAGCGATCCAGAATCCGAGCCGGCACAAAATACTGCCCCACCCGCCACTTTGGCCAGTAATATTAGCGTGATGTTTTCTAGTGCTAATTACAATGTCTCATTTAATTACGACAAAGAAAATAATAACTATAAAAGAGTTTTAAATAATGGCAATACACACAAGGATCGGGAGAGTAAAGCCGAAATCGCCCCCAGCAATCTTATCGTTATGACTGTAAATAGATCTCCTCTGGTAACCAGAATCAACGAACACGGCTATCTTATGGATACAGTTGGGGAAGGTAAAGCGAAAATCTTTATTGACGGAACAGTTATCGAAGGCAAATGGGAAAAACAAGCAAAATCCGAACGTGAAGTTTTTTATGATAATAACGGTAGTGAAATTACATTTAATCGAGGGCAGTTTTGGATCTGCGTTATTCCACCAGATTCAACTCTAAGCTATCAATAAAGGAGGATCTGTGGCAAAAATTTCAGATGTTAGAGCATACGAAATATTAGATTCCAGAGGCAATCCAACAGTAGCTTGTAAAGTTTTCTTGGAAGATGGCATAAGCAAAATTGGTTATGTCCCATCTGGAGCTTCTACCGGCCAATTCGAAGCTTTAGAATTACGTGATAACGAAGAAGATCGTTATAATGGCAAGGGAGTAAAAAAATCAATCGATATTATTAACAATACCATTAAGCGTGAAATCGTTGGTTTGGATGTAGATAATCTGGCAGAAATTGACAAAAAAATGATTGATCTCGATGGCACTCCCAATAAAACAAAATTAGGCGGTAACTCTACTTTGGCCGTTTCTATGGCTTGTGCTAAATCAGCCGCTGTTAGTAATAATTTGGAGTTGTATGAATATTTATCAAAACTGATCGGCATAAAACATGACAAATACAAAATTCCTATTCCTCTAATGAATATTTTAAATGGAGGCAAACACGCTGTAGGCTCAACCGATTTTCAAGAATTTATGGTCGTGCCGGTAAAATTCGATAATCTGCGAAGAGCCATACAAGCAGGGGTGGAGATTTATCACTCATTGGGCAAAATCCTTGATGAAAGAAGTTACCAGCCTCTTGTTGGGGATGAAGGCGGTTTCGCTCCATCTCTATTTTCTAACGAACAGGCTATGGAGCTGTTGATTATGTCAATCAAAGACGCAGGGTATCACCCTGGTGAAGATGTATATATCGCTCTAGATCCGGCCGCTTCACGATTTTTTACTGAGGGTATATATCAACTCCATCGCGAAAATAGATCTCTTACCACCGAAGAGATGGTGCAATTTTATGAAACATGGGTAGACAAATTCCCAATAATTTCTATCGAAGACGCTTTAGACGAAAACGATTGGGATGGCTGGAGAGAACTGACTTCACGAATTGGTGACCACATTGAAACAATAGGCGATGATTTATATGCTACCAACAAAGAACTCTTAAAAAGAGGCGTTGAACACAACTCTTCAACGGGCATTTTAATTAAACCTAATCAAATCGGCACCTTGTCGGAAGCAATTGAAACAATTAGAACAGCCATTCAAGCCGGATTTAAAATCATCATATCTCATCGTTCTGGCGAAACCGAAGACCATTTTATTGCTGATCTGGCTGTAGCTTGCGGATGCGGAGCTATAAAAACTGGCGCACCAGCGCGAGGTGAACGCACAGCTAAATATAACCGCCTAATTATGATAGAAAGTGATTTAGGTGATAGATCAAAATATGCCACATGGGAGGCCTTAGACATCGCGCATAAGGAGTAATCTTTTTAAAGTAAAAATGCCCGCCGAATCGGCGGGCATTTTTACTTTTGTTTTACATCTCCATTCCAAGAGATTTAGCTACACCTGCTACTTTATTGTAATAATATTGAGATGGATTATACCCCCATAAAGCTTTTTTAATATTTGGGTAACCGCAGGCTTTTAAGTAATTAGCCGCGGAAAATATTGCGTCTTCTACATTGTTGATATCTTTAATCCCGTCATTATTGCCATCTACAGCGTGTCTTCTAAAGGTTGATGGCAAAAACTGCATCGGGCCGGTTGCACCAGCATATGAGGTTTTTGAGGTAGATCCAGATCGGCCGGTTTCTACATAATGGATTGATTCCAATAATCGACAGTCCACACCAAACATTGCTTCCGCCGCCTTGTAAATAGGGGATAAATCTGTCGGATCGAGATATACTCTTCTTTCTCTTGAGATTGTATCTCTTAGCTTGATCTTTTTCTCCGCTTCAATTTTTGCTTCAAGCTCGGCCTTTTCTCTAGCCATTTTTTGCGTCAATGATTCACCCGGGATAATCTCTGGTTTTTTGTTATCCAAAACTACAGCCTTATGACTATCCGGTTTAAAAATTAGCACTGATTCAATTTTATTATTTTCATCGCTACCTCTGACAATCTGAGGAGATTCGATAGCGATTAAGCCTAGCAATGTAGCTGTAAGTAATATTGCGGCTACAATACCGGCGATCTTTTTAAATTTTAAAGTTGATTTAACAACACTTACGATATTCTTCTTAAGAAGAACCATAATGTGATTTGGAAGTCGGCTAGGTAATGTTCAGAATATTTTGCCTTAACCCAAATCCCTTGTTTAATGAGGCTTTATCACTTTATAAGTGAAACCTCCTCCGTTCGACCTGATTAATTAATAAATGCTCTTTTAGAGCTACTGTGGCACATAAATAATATAAATTTGTATGCCACAGGGCGCTAAATGTCGTCTAGTAGGGGAGTATATACTACTTTTTTTAATAATGCAAGCTTTTATCCTTAAACAAATATGCTTGGGCATTATTATTTCCCAAGCAACTCTTCCATTATAGCATAATTTATTGCATTTGTCAATGCCCCCGAGAGTGATTCTCCGTTATCAGATGATGACAGCTTAATTTTCGGAATCACGAGTGTTAACCCAAATCCGAAAACTTCAAAAAACATGCTTAAGCGTGCTTTTCAACAAACTAAAGTTCAGCCTTTACAGGTTTGAGCTCAAGCTTTAGCGTGATTTTTACAAACTAAAGTTTGTGCTCAAGAGGTTTGAGCCCACGCTTTAGCGTGTTTTACAACAAACTACCTCCAAAGGCGGTCGAGAAAGTTTGTGCTCCGTATTCTAGAGTCCACGCTTTAGCGTGATTTGAATAAACTGAATTACGATCTCTATGGGTTTGAGCCCACGCTTTAGCGTGATTTTCAACAATTGTTGTCCGATTTAATAATAGTGATAAA
>CAZLCL010000012.1:0-19097 GCA_964558315.1 uncultured Candidatus Saccharibacteria bacterium | reverse complement strand
AAACTTTCCTTAATGGAACCCGTGGCAAGCCTACGGGGAAATCTTTACTATTATAATATATTTTGATGCCGGACATAAAGCGTAAATATTGTGTTCACGAACATAATTTTGCCGAATGAGATCCAGAATTGAATGAAATTTTACCCCCGCCATAAAAGAAGTGTCTTGATTCAAATCATCTATCTTTAGGTTGTTAAAGTGAGTTTTGTCTCTGCCAATTACTTTTAATGTTTGAATATCAGGAAACAAAGAGCCAATAAAAAAATCCTTCCTTATTTTATCTTTAAAAAATTTATCAAAAATTTTCGCTGTTAAAACTACATGTGAAATTTGAGTTGCCATATATTATCTAAAAACTGAAAAATATTTCCGATAACGTTAGGCATATCTGATGTTTTCATCCCGATTAGAACGGGATAATTTTGATTATCAGACAACGCTTGATATTTTAAACTCCACCCAAATCCTCATCTGTTTAAGGGATGAAAATTTGGGCGGAGGAAAATTGGCATTCCATATGGATTAATTAACGCCAATTTTCCGTAGCCAGATACACGCTGTTATGTGATGAAGCCAGAGATTTCTTTTCCTTAATTTATTTATTGGCTTCTTTTTGTTCCTTCAAAATACTCTGTATTGTGTTCAACTGTTCTTGTGCCAGTGGCGGTTCACCGGCAACACCGAAAGATTTCCCTTCTTCAACACCAAAAGCTTGTGTAACTCTTGGTTGCTTTTTGCTATCTTCAGGATGTAGATTTGGCATTTCAATAATGACTTGGGTATGCACCTCTTCTTGACCAAATCTTGATTCTTCGGCTGGGATTACAGTTTGTTCAACTCTAAAATCACAGTCTTCCACGCCAAAAGTTATCTCCGGGTCAAGAGTACCTTTGCTCTTTTTGATACTTTCAATCATTCTTTCGGCGATGCCGCTTTGGACAAGCATATCCCTTGGTGATCCTTTTTTTTCTTCGGGTGTGTATCCACCCATTTCAAATTCGTTCATAGTTTTTATGGTTAAATTATTAACTGACTAAATTATACTACAAGCTATGTTCGACCTGAAATAAATTGCCAAAAAAAATTTAAAAAATAATAAAGAAATTTCTGGCCATTTCACATAACGTTTCGGCACATGCGAAGTTGCACCGTTGATTATTGATTAATTTTGTTAATATCGCATTTACTTGATTATATCACTAAGCTTGCCATTTCGTCAGCACAATTTGGGAGAGGAAATTTTTCACTCCTTGAAATATTAATAATGAAAAATTTTAGAGCCGCATATTCGGTGTTGTGCGATGTAACAAAAACTCTACTCCTTATTCAAAATAATTTTGGCAACTATATATTGGAAAAAAATATTAGTTTATATCCATCAGGATCTTTAACTGAAAATTCACGTTTCCCCCATGTCCAATTTTTTGGCTCGCTAGATGTTGGAATATTTTTTTCTTTCAATTTTTCATAAAAAGAATCCACTTTTTCAACTTCAAAATACATAAACATACCAACTCCTTTTTTGGCAATTGGATCGTCCTTGACAGTCGCCTTGTTTTCATCCATGAAAGCGAGCCGGAAATCACCGAATATTAATCTAACAGCGTCATCGTCTTTCTTTGTCTTAAAATCAAGATTTTCATAAAATTCCGCCGTTTTGTTTATATTTTTACATAAAAATAATGTCGAGTGGATTCTTTTTATCATATTGTTGCCAAAATTATTAGTTAAAGTAAAGAAAGTTTTCTTGCTATTTCGTCTAACGTTTGCGGATATGAGAAGTTGCGTAGCAATTTGGGTTGAGGCTCTGCAAGAGCCGAACCTCATATCCGCTGTTAGGCGAGGGTGAGCGACCAAAGGGAGCGAAAGTGCAACGTCCCCTTGAGTTTGAAAAAACAAACCCTCTCCTTTGGCAATTTATTTATTAACTTGTGTTAAATAATCATTCTTGACCGCTTTTACGATCGCTTCTGTCCATTGTTCAGCGTTCCTTCGAAACGACTCACTGGTACACCATGCTAATTCTGGACCAGCCCAAACATTGCCTTCAAAATCTGTCATTTTTTCTTTTTCCGTTTCGAAGGCATAACCATAAAGTTTATCTTCTTTCACAAGTTGCAAAATTAGATCATGATTGTAAATTTTATGAACAATGGACACAAAAATAGCTGACCTTCTCATGCTTTTCAACATTTCATCGGTAATAAGTCCAGTGGTTTCTTCGTTCTGTGCGAGAGTAGGAAAAATAAAATCTGCCATTTTCATTAAATCTTCCAATTCAGAAAATGAAAAACGTTCATCTTTTGAGCTTCTAGACCAATAAACAACTTCCATTCCTAAGCCGTTGCAGATTTCAGCAATACGAGTACCGATAGTTCCTAATCCAATAATAGCTACTGTCTTACCTTTCAATTCTACGCCTTGATGTTTGCTGAAATCTTGCTTCCAACTATCTTTTATAATCAATGGCAGTTTTCTAGCAACATTCATTGCCATCATAAATGCCCATTCTGCAACGGCTTCCGTAGAGAAACCGCGCAGGTTCATAACGGGAATGCCTTGTTTTTTTGCTTCAGCAGTATCAATCCAAGAAAAGGAGGTTGTTTGCAAGCAGATAGCTTGAACGTTTTTCATTTTTCCAATAACCTCTTTTGGTACATTCCATGCACAAAAATCAGGATCAATGGCAATAATTTTCTGCTCATCATCAAAAAGTTCAGGCACATTCAAAAGAGGTTTAATATCTTTAATGAAAACCGCTTCTCCAGCAGATTTTATTTTTCCTTTTAATTCATCAGTAAAGAGAAGGTCAGCATTTGGGGAAAGAATGATTATTTTCATAGTCATATTGTAATAAATAAATTGCTTTATAAAAAGGTTTGTTTTTTCAAATTTCGTCTAACTCGTTTTTATGTGGTTATGTTGATAATTAATAACAATAATTTGATTATTAATAGTATAATTGTTATTATTTATTTGTTTAAACAATACTCCCAATATCATGAATATTCAAGAAGTTTTAGAAAAAGTAAAAAGAGAATTAAAACTTCGCGCTTACAGCCATAAAACAATTCAAGCATACATTATTTGTATTCAGCAATATTTGAATTATAAAAAAACTGATTATAACAAGATAGATGAAGAAAATATTAAAGATTATTTACTAAAACTGCAGGATTCCGGAAAATCGTCGCAAACAATCAATTTGCATTTAAATTCCATCAAGTATTTGTATCGTGAAGTTTTTAAAAACAATCAAAAAATCACTATCAAATTTGCCAAAAGATCACAAAAACTCCCTGTTGTGCTATCAAGGCAAGAGATTAAAACGATTATTGATTCTGTGCAGAATCAAAAACACAAATTTATCATTGCACTTTCTTACGGTGCGGGCTTGCGTCTAAGCGAGACGCAAAATCTAAAAGTCGGCGATATTGATATCAATCAAAAAATAATACACATCAAAAATGCCAAGGGTAAAAAAGACAGAATCTCGCTTTTGCCAGAAAAGATTATTGTAGATTTAAAAAAAGTTATTGCTTATAAAGGAAAGAATGATTTATTGTTCGAAAGCGAAAGAGGCGGAAAACTTTCGATCCGCACACTCGAAAAAATATTTGAAAATGCGCTTAAAAAATCTAGAGTTTTTAAAAATGCTACCTTCCACAGTTTGCGACACAGTTTTGCCACTCATTTACTAGAAAACGGGGTAGATGTCCGCTATGTTCAGGAGCTCTTGGGCCATGCCAACATCCGCACCACCCAAATTTACACACATGTTACAAATCCAAGCATCAAGAATATTAAGAGCCCTTTATGAAATATCACATCTGGACAATTGGATGCCAATACAATGAGTGGGACGCAATACGTCTTGATACTTTTATGCGTAAAATTGGTTTTACGGAAAGCGATTTAGAGGGCGCAGATATAATAATAATTTTTGCTTGCGCCGTGCGGCAAACAGCGGTTGATAGAATATTCGGCAAATTAAACCGTCTGTCTAAAAGCAAACAAAAGTTACCCAAAATTATTATCTCTGGGTGCGTATTAGAACCAGACAAGAAAAAACTTGCCCAAAAAGGTGCAGTAATTGTTGATAGCGGAGATACTGCCGGTTTAATGAAAGAGCTAAAAAATATTTATTTTACTAAATCAAAAAAATGCTTTGCAACTCAAAGTGCCGGTATAACAATTGAGCAGTTTAACAACTCTTCTAAGTATATGCCAATTATGTCCGGATGTAATAATTTTTGCTCTTATTGTGCAGTGCCTTATACTCGGGGCAGAGAGAAGTCAAGGCCGATAGATGAAATTTTAGCCGAAGCTAAAAATATTATTGCAAAAGGACACAAAGAAATTATGCTTTTAGGGCAAAATGTAAATAGCTATGCTGTTGGGGGAAAGGTCAAAGGGAAAAAGCCAAAGGGAAAAACTGACTTTGCTGTATTGCTTGAGGAATTAGACAAGCTAGATGGAGATTTTGAAATTTCCTTTACATCCAATCATCCCAAAGACATGAGTGATGATATTATCGAAGCAATTGCCAGATTGCCAAAAGTTAAAAAAGAGATTCATCTGCCTATTCAATCGGGTTCAGATAAAATCTTAAAAGCGATGAACCGCCCTTATACAAAAAAACAATATCTGAAGTTAGTAGAAAGTATAAAGTTGAAAGTTCATAAAGTAAAAATAACTACAGATGTAATAGTCGGTTTCCCGGGAGAGTCAGAGAAAGATTTTTTAGAGACTGTAAAAATATTTAAAGCGGTTAATTACGATGTAGCATATATTAATAAATATTCGCCGCGTATTGGCACTGCCGCTTATAAACTCGGTGATCCGATACCATGGAGCGAAAAACAACGTCGTTGGCACATATTAAACAAAATGGTTGCAAACAATCCTCAAACACCCGAGTGATTATATGTTATAATTGATATTAATAAGTAAACAGGGAGCGCTTATGGCTCAAGTAACAAGATATGTTTGCATGGCAGAAGGTTGTGATTTTTGCGATAACGATGAAGAGAATGCAGAGAGACACGCCGAGCAACATGGCGATAATCATGACTTAATAAAAATTGAGTATGACACATATTCAAAAAGGCTGAAAGCAAAAATAATTGATAGCAATAGTATTAGCACTCAATTAACATAAAATTAGAGAATGGCAAATAACAATTCCAATGTTATAATCGTCTCCGGCTCTGTTATAATTGAAAATAATAAAGTTTTGCTTGTCCGTCATGGCGATACAGAAACTGATAAAAAGATTTGGAAATTCATCGGTGGTAGAGTTGATATTGAAGATTGTAATGCAAAAGATGATATTCTAGAGCGGGTCTGCAGAAGAGAAGCTAAGGAGGAATTAGATATTGGCTTGGAAATTATTGCCCCATTAAAACCGATGCTGATTTTCAAACATGGCGAATCAACAAAATTAGTCATGCTAATTCACTATTTATCCACAAGAATTGGTGAGATAAAACCGGGAAAAGATATAATAGAGTGGGCATGGCATGAAATTAATAATTTGCCTATCAACTGTGCCCCAAATATTAAACCAGTCATAGATAGTTTTAAAGAATTAAAGAAGCAAAAAATCTTTTATTAATTATTTGGAACATCTGGCTTATTAAATAACACAATAGGATTAACACAATAGGATTGACTCATTAGAATTTACTCATTCTTTCTACTAACTTTCAACTAATTTGCATTATTTTATTTAGAATATGTATCTATTATATTGCGACCGCAATATTATTACTACATTTATAATAATTCTATATGCTTACAATTATTATTAGTTAGGCAATCAGCTTTTTATGTCTCTTTCTTTTAAGATACCTTTATCGAGGAATCGCTGAATTATATCCTCTTCACCCTGAACTATTTCAGCAATGATATATTTTATGTATTTATGACTGTTTGTAAAATAGCATAACGCATCAATCTCTCCCTTGCAGTCGAATGGAAAAACAAACACGCTCTTCTGTAACAACTCAAAGCCAATTTCCAAAAGTTTATTTCGTATAATCTCCCTAGTTGTTTTCTTCTCTTCGGGGATATCAAATATTATCATTCGGAATTTTTTATCCCATATCGGCCATTCTTTTTTTGCAGAAATTTCACTCCAGATATATTTTTCTTTACCCTTACGTGTTAATTCTATATATTTATCTTTGCCTTTTACTAAAACATTAATTAATTTTCTCTTTTTTAGATAATATATCTTCTGTCTCAAGTCAGCTCGATCAGCGTTATTTTCTTTAATCAGTTCATTCAGTGACTTCCTTACTCTTGAATGTTCAAAAAATGAATAAAATGTAATTCCAGAGCCTGCGACTGCAGAGATAAAATCCTTAAGAGTTAGTTTAATAATTTCCTTATCTTCTCTAAGCACTTTCTCTCCATTTAAATTAATATATGTAGTAATATTATAGCGATCGCAATGTTATTACTACGATGAAATTTAACGTCATAATAGAAATATATAAAAAAGACAATTCTTAAAAGACAATATGCAATAAAAAATGATCAAACATGCACTGCTTAAATTAAATTTATTTGCTAGCTAACTCTTTAATTACCTCGTTTAAACCCATCTGCCCCTTATCGCCTTCACCATATTTTCGGACAGATACTTTGTCTGATTCTGTTTCCTTGTCGCCTACTACAAACATATATGGGATTTTCATTATCTCAGATTCACGAATTTTTTTGCCTATGGACTCTGTTCGCTCATCAACTTCTACTCTAATATCTGCATTTATTAATTCTTTTACTACTTGTTGAGCATAAGAGTTGTGTCTATCGGCAATCGGTAGAATAATAACTTGAACTGGCGCCAGCCAAGCAGGAAACGCCCCAGCATAGTGCTCTGTTAATATTCCTATAAAGCGCTCAATAGAGCCAAATATTACCCTATGAAGCATAACCGGTCTTGTGGGTGAACCGTTTTCCGAAATATACTCTAATTCAAATCTCTCCGGCATAGCGAAATCAAGCTGAACGGTGCCAGTTTGCCAAGTTCTACCAATTGCATCTTCAATATGAAAATCAATTTTCGGCCCGTAAAAGGCGCCATCGCCCGGATTTAATTTATATTCAATCTTTTTGTTTTCCAAAGCTTGCTTTAATGATTTTTCGGCTTTCTCCCACATCTCGTCAGAGCCAATTGAACCCTCTAATGGCCTGGTCGAAAGCTCCAAATGATATTTTAGATCTAACCTCTTATACATTTTGTCAACCAAATCTATAACGCCTATTACTTCTTCCTCAATTTGCTCTTCGGTGCAAAAGATGTGCGCATCATCTTGATGAAAAGTTCTAACCCGCATTAAACCATGTAATGTGCCAGCCAATTCGTGTCGATGAACATGGCCGATCTCAGCAACTTTTAAGGGGAATTCTCGGTATGAGTGAACCTTCTCTTTATATAAAAGCATTCCTCCCGGGCAATTCATCGGTTTTACAGCGAAATCACGGCCATCAATTTTGGTAAAATACATATTATTTTTATAATGATCCCAATGTCCAGATTTCTCCCATAAATCACGCGAGAGGATAATCGGGGTTTTTGTTTCTTGGTAACCAGCTTGTCTATGTTCCTGTCTCCACCAATCAATCAATCCGTTCCATAATATTACCCCTTTGTTGTGCCAAAATGGAAACCCGGGACCCTCCTCATGAAATGAAAATAGATCAAGCTCTGCGCCGAGTTTTCTGTGATCACGTTTTTCTGCCTCTTCTACTTGTTTAAGATATTTCTTTAACGCTTCCTTTGATTCAAAAGCCAAACCGTATATACGTTGAAGCATTTTATTTTTTTCGCTTCCCTTCCAGTAAGCACCAGCGATTTTGTCCAGCTTCCAACCGGCTTCCTGCAAATCCAAAGCAGAGCTTACATGTGGCCCCCTGCAAAGATCAATAAATTCTCCTGTTTGGTAAAGAGAAACTTTTGTTTCGCCCTGCTCCTTTAAATCTTCAACTAATTGACATTTGTAGATTTCATCTGTTTTTTTAAGTCTGTTTAAGGCCTCGTCAACAGAAATCTCCACTTTTTCGAATTCAACACCCTTCTTAATAATTTCGCGCATCTTTTTCTCTATTAACGGCAGATCCTCCGGGATGAGAGTGCGGGGAAGGTCAAAATCGTAATAAAAACCGTTATCAATAGCCGGGCCTATGCCCAGTTTTGCCTCTGGAAACATCTCTACAACAGCCGCCGCCATTATGTGGCTCAAACTGTGGCGGATAATTTCAATTTCAAATTTTTTTTCTGTCATTTTTTCTCCTTTTTAGCAAAAAAGACCCTAAGCTCAAGAGCCCCTGCCGGGATGGTTCCATCTCGATTGGATCTTAATTTGCCTGTTCGCTCAGACCTGCGCCACATCTCACCGGTTGGTGGCCGGGTCAAAAAAGTGGACTGATTAATCCAATAATAACACACTATTCAAAAAATTCAATTGTCATATTCGGTTTTGGCACAAAGAGTAAGGCTATACCAAGTTCTTGAAAAAGCTCTCTAAAAGAAGTATCGCTATATTGCTCAAACACCACCACTTTTTTTACACCTGCATTAGCCATTATTTTGGCGCAAATTATACAAGGCGAATGGGTGCAATACATAGTAGAGCCTTGCGTATTTACACCGCTTGATGCCGCCTGGATTATGGCATTTTGTTCGGCATGAACCGCCCGACAGATCTCCGCTCTTTCGCCTGATTTAATATTCATTTCATCGCGTAAACAGCCTCTTTCCAAACAATCCTTTGCCCCTTTAGGCGCGCCGTTGTAACCTGTAGCTAAAACAACTTTATCTTTAACCAAAACTGCTCCAACACTATGACGGCGACAAGTAGCCCTTTCCGAGACTACCAAAGCCATTTTCATAAAATATGTGTCAACATCTGGCCTTGTAGTTTTTCTTTTACTACTCTTAGTTAATCCCGGATTCAACGATTCTTTAGAGTTTGACTGTTTACCCGAAGATCCCCCAGCATCGCTACTCTCAATAAGAGTTTCTTTTTCTCCAAATAAATTTTTTCCTTCTGGTATAGTATTTTTTTTCATAATAAAGTTTACTCCGCAAATATTTTATCAATATTTCCGTAAAGTGAATTTAAATCTTTTGAATTGTCAATTTTTTTATCTGCCATATTAATCACTCTGTCAACCTGTTGGCAATTTGGGCCGTCACCCTTCTCCGCTTCTTCTTTAGCTATAAACTCTTTCAATGAAATATCTTTTTCGTCTTCGCTTCTGGCTCTTTTTAGTAAACGATTATACCTAATTTTTTGTGGCGCATATATTTCCCAGAGTTGAAAAGTAGGATCCTTGCTAAATATCTCAACCTCGGCTGGTTGCCTAATGGAAGGCACAACATAGTTATCTTTACCCTCGCTTTTCTTCATTCTTTTTAAAGCTTCTTCTGCCAAGTAATTCGCGCCATATTTTTCACGCAACATATTACCCATATTACGCAAATTATCTCTAGTATGTTCTAGACCCTTTTTTGTGCAATGCTCACGAATAATATCTGACAATGAAATTTTTTGAAAACCCTTTTTTTCCAAATAATCACATACAGTATCCTTACCAGAGGCAAACCAACCTGTTATCCCAATAATCATATCTTCTCCAAAAAAATATATGTTAAATAAGATATCCTAACAAACACCAGGCACAGGAAAATTTTTTGTCATCTCTATTATCTCTTTCTTCATACTTAGTAATACTTTATCATCACTAATATTTTCTACTACAATATTAAATATCTCCGCAATTCTTTGCATCTCTGCTATGCCCATGCCACGAGTAGTCAAAGCGGCTGTCCCAACTCTGATTCCTGAAGTAACTTTTGGTGGATTTGGATCTTTTGGAATTGCGTTTTTATTTACTGTAATACCCGCTTTGTCTAGTGCAATTTCAAATTCTTTGCCAGTCACACTTTTGCTACGAAGATCTACTAGTATTAAATGGTTGTCTGTGCCGCCAGTCACTAAATTAAAATCAAAATTAATCATCGTCTTCGCGAAAACTTGCATATTGTTTAACACATTTTTAATATAATCTTTAAATTCAGGATTAAGCGCCTCACCAAACGCAACTGCTTTTGCGGCAATTATATGTTCCAACGGCCCACCTTGCAAACCGGGGAATATAGCTTTATCAATCTTTTTTGCTAATTCTGGGTCATCGGCCATAATTATTCCGCTTCTCGGTCCGCGCAAAGTTTTGTGGGTTGTTGAAGTAACAATATCGGCAATACCAATAGGGCTTTCATGGAATCCAGTTGCAACCAAGCCAGCAATGTGAGCGATATCTGCTATTAATATTGCCTCGACTTTATCAGCTATTTCACGGAATTTTTTAAAATCTATTTTTCTGGGATAAGCCGAAAAACCACACATTATCGCTTTTGGCTTTACTTTTTTAGCGATATCCATTATTTCATTGTAATCAAGCAAACCGCTTTTTTTGTTTAATCCGTAAGAGTGCGCTTCGTAAATTGTGCCGGAAAAAGAGACTTTGGCGCCATGCGTTAAATGCCCCCCAGCATCTAAACTTTGGCCTAAAATTTTATCTCCGGGTTTAATTGTTGCATAATATGCCGCCATATTTGCACTTGACCCGCAATGTGGCTGAACATTTGCATATTTACAACCAAATAACTTTTTTAATCGCTCTATTGCTAATGTTTCTGCTTTATCAATTTCTTCGCACCCGCCGTAATAACGCTGACCGCTGTATCCCTCGGCATATTTATTAGTTAAAATTGAACCTTGCGCCTCGAGTACTGCTCTGGAAACATAATTTTCGGAAGCAATCATTTCCAAGCCCTCCGTTTGCCTTTTCTCTTCTGCCTTTATAATTTTATAAACTTCATTGTCGCTTTTTTTTAATATCATTTGACCCTTAAATATTTTTTAAAATTTAGTTTAGAATTTGTTAATCACTACACTATAAGTAATATGTCAAAATCTTTGCCTTAATTCAATTGTTTTGATCTTCTGTGGTTTGCCACAATTTAAATCACCTTGCCAACATATTTTTTCAGTAACACAGGTTGGTCCAGCAAAACAAAAAACGTTTGGAGCAACTTTTTTACACTCTTTAAGCATTAAAGATGCCATTGCCCTAATCTCCCATTGCGCACGCTGACACAATCTCTCACTAAAGAAATTAAATAAAGACCGGCAATTCATAGTTACTACAATCTTGGTTTCGCAAGCATTAGGTAATATCATTCTAGCATCTTCAGCTGGGACACCGTTATTTAATAAGGAATTATAAATATCTGAAACATTTTTAATCCCTTTTAAATATATTTCAAGATTTTTCTTATTTTTTTCTATTGTTTTAGGAACTATATAGTCAAATTCTTTCTCTTTTACATATCTTTGAGATTTTTGTGAATAAGAGGCGATTCTATGCCGCACCAACTGATGGCTTAAAGCTCGCGATACACCTTCGATAGCAAATGTAAATGAGGCGTGTTCGATAGTAGAATGATGACCAGAGGAGATTACTTGTTTAATTAATCTTTTTTTCTGTCCTTCATCAACTTTATCCCATAACATTTTTCCAGATAAAGGGCTGTAACATTGACGAATAGCCGCAACAATGGTTCTCTCTGGATCCTTGGTATGTGATAATAGAGTAACTTTTAATTTTACTTGTGACATAAGTGCCTTTATTATTAATATTCACAATTATTAAATCACAGTTTTTATCTCTAAACTCGGATCGAGCTGGTTCAGTTGCGTTACAATAGATAAATGGACTTTTCCAATGCTTCCTTCACCATCTATTAAAACGACATTGCCATCAGTGTTGTCACGAGCAAATTTGCGATATCCTTCAAGTACTTTAGCGTGAAATTTTGATCCTTTAGATTCTATGCGATCAGTTCCCTCGTTACGGCTTTTCATCCTTTGGTTCATTGTATCTTGAGATATATCAACAATAATAACCAAATCAGGCTTTCTGCCTTCCATCACGACATCATTCATCTGCTTAATGGTGGAAAGAGACATCCCTCCAGCATACCCTTGATAAGCAAAGGTAGAGGGATAAGATCTATCTGCTATAACCGATTTGCCGCCATTAATTGCCGGCTCTACCACGTCCTTTATCCAAGCGGACCGCGACGCCAAAAAAAGGAGAAGCTCCGTCTTTGCTGATAAATTAAGTTCATTCTTATCGAGTAATACACCTCTTATCGCCTCACCGGCCGGCGTGCCTCCCGGTTCGTGAGTTTTGATTGCCTTAATACCAGCATTACTCATAGCACGCACTAGCAACTCCATCTGGGTGCTTTTGCCAGTGCACTCGCCACCTTCGATAATCACAAACATCGGTTTGGTCATCTACCCGCCTTACATTATTGATAATGCCTCTGCTTTAAGTATATATCATTTTTACAACACCATCTACTTACTCCCAGTAGAACCGAATCCTCCCCGATTTCGTTCCGTTTTACTCAATTCATCAGTTTCGACAATTTTAGGTTGTTCAACTTTTTGAATCAGCATTTGTGCAATTTTATCCCCGACTTTAATTTGATGTTCTTTGTTAGATAGATTTGTAATAATCACTGCAATTTCACCACGGTAACCGGAATCAATAACTCCACCCATGACTTTTATTCCCGACTTAAGAGCTAAACCGCTCTTATCCCATATCAAACCAACACTCCCTTCTGGCAAATCAACCGTAATTCCGGTTTTTATTGCTTCAATACTCCCCGGTTTTATAGACAGGTTCTCGACCGAAAAAAGATCCATACCGGCATCTCCCGGTAGAGCATATTTTGGTATTTTAGCGTTTTGATGAATTTTTTTAATCTTTAATATCATAGAATTTTTTTGGAATATTGTTCCCGCTTTTACTAATGCCATCTTTGTCGGAATTCTAAGTATATTGGTAACTTAAGCAAAAAATGCTCCAACATGGAAAATAAGCACATTTAAAATATAACATATTTCTTCACCGGTATGTTCAAATAAATTAGTATATATTAATATTTTCTGTCTTAGAGTAATAATTTATTATGTGACGTCATCAGACATATAAAAATGCCAAAACTTTTCAGATACAGCACTGAGCCCTCACTTTGAGGGCCCGGCCTTGATCCTCGTCTTGGGCAAATTGGCGAATCTAGCAGACTTCGCCGTAATCTGCACAAAGACGTACTCCGGCGTCCCCTCGTTAGGGAACATCTCCCTAATCGCCTCCTCCAACACACCGACGGCGAAGTCGGTCAGGGAGTCTCGGAGAGATGACCTAGAGGCGGAGCCGAAGAGAATCTTGCAAAGACTCTCTTGGGGCTGATACTGTTCGAGAGCATGGCTAATGCATACGTCAAGCTCCCACCCCAGCTCCGATCCCCGCGGGTGTTTTACTGCAACGACCAATTCGCACCCGCAGACCTCGCGTACAGGCAGAACCACTTCAGGCACCGTTTTCATCAAATTCACCTCCTTCCGGGTGAATACATAATATATATCATTTTGCCGCTGGTTTAACAATAATTATTGAAACTATTTTTTACCTATTGTAAAATATACATAAGTTTCGGGCGTGTAGCTCAGTTGGTTAGAGCGTCACATTGACATTGTGGAAGTCAGAGGTTCGAGTCCTCTCACGCCCACCACACCGTTTAACGGTGTTTTTTGTAATTTTCGCAATATGATACAATTGATTCAATATGGCTAATGTCATTAAAGTTAATAATCTTCGCAAAATCTTCAATCATCATATAGTCGCTGTTGATGATATCTCTTTTGAGGTTAAAGAAAATGAAATCTTTGGTCTTTTGGGCTCAAACGGCTCCGGCAAAAGCACCACTTTACGCATGCTGGCAACAGTTTTGGAGCCAACCAGCGGCAATATCAATTTTAGAGATGCCGATCATGACCATCATATAATACGCAATATTATCGGATATATTCCCCAACAAGATTTACTTTACAATGATCTAAGTGTTGTAGATAATTTATATCTTTTTTCTTACTCTTATAAATTAAAAAGTGCTGAGCGCAAAGAACGCATTAATTACTTAATAGATAAGCTAGAACTAAATAAATATCGCAATAGTTATGTTGGTAATTTGTCTGGTGGCTACAAAAAGCGCCTTTCTATTGCAATCGCAATTATTCACCATCCCAAAATTATTATTGCCGATGAAATTACAATCGGTCTCGATCCAGACTTACGCCACAAGATTTGGGATCTGTTATTAGAACTAAAACGCGAAGCCTCAATAATATTTACTACTCATTATTTAGAAGAAGCAGAGAAGCTGTGTGATCGAATTACTTTAATGGATTTGGGTAAAATGATCGTTTATGGCGAACCAAGACGTATTATAATTGACAATAACTGCCACAATTTAGAAGAAGTTTTTTATAAGCTAGTTACTGATAAAAATAAACCATGAATTCACTTTTTGAATATATAAAATTTGAACTTCGCAGATTTTTTAAAAATATCAAGTTGGTAATAATCTTTTTAATTAGCCCCTTACTAGCTACTGCAGTATTTGCTCTTTTTGCCTATCAATCACCCAAAGATATTCATATAGGTTTGACAACTAATAATGATCAGCTTAGCTTAAGTATTGCCGAAGAGATTAAAAGCAATTCTCTTTTTATCGTCTCTGATACCTCAAGTCTTGAAGATGGCAAAAAAATGTTAAAAGAGGGAAGCGCTAAAACGATTATCTCTGTTGATATCGCCAACAATAAAGGAGTGGTTAAAATTATTGAAGATCCACGCTATCCGGAAGTGCAAGGCAAGGTAAAAGAAGAAATTACAAAATCTATAAAAAATATTATTGCCAAAGCTATTGCCGATATTGCTCAGGAAACCGCAGAGGAAGAATATAAAAAAACTATTGACGAAAAATTCGTGCAGTTTACCGATGAAATACTGGGGCAAAACAGCAATACTCCTCTTTCCAGAACAATCAATAACGAGCTTGAAAAAATTAAATCCGAAACTCTAGCTGAAATTGAATTACAAATTAATTTGGCTGTATCGGACAATATCGAGCAGACTAAGCAGAATCTTAATATAGTTTTGAGCCAAAAAATTAATGAAGAATTTGATAAGTTTAGCTCCTCAGTTTTAACCTCATTGCCAGCAGGAGAAGTATCGGAAACTATTTCGAAACAATTTGCTGATTATAAATTAGAATTAATTAAGGCAATCGAAACGACAATCAGCCAAGAAATTTCACAAGAAATGTTACTTTTTAAGCAGAACAGCAAAAAAAGACTTTCCGACACTGTAAATAATAAATTTGCAATCTACAAAAATCGGCTTTCTCCCTCTAACCCCGAAAGTCCTATTTATCTTGCGATTAAAGAGCAAGTTGATAAATTTAAATCAGATTTAGTTAATGAACAGATAGAGATAGCTATAAATACCGAACCTATAAAACTGGAAAATAAAGAATTTTTATCTAAAGAAATCAACTATTTTGATCGTTACTCTTCGGGCGCTATTCCATTAGTAATTGTGTTGATCTTTTTGCTCAAAGCCGCGACATCTCTATCGCAAGACAGAGAAAGCGGAGTTTTGGAAAGATTATTTTCTACTCCTGCTTCCAGGCTAAAAGTGATGGTGGCGAAAATCATTTCGAATGTATTAATTGGGATCTTTTCGTTAGTTGCCATCATTTTGATGTTAAAATTCGCTTTTGGAGCCGCTATTGGTAGCTGGTGGCTGGTATTATTGATATCTTTTATTATGGCTATAGTATCTGTTTCTATGGGACTGCTAATATCTGTAATTACCCGCGACCTGCCTTCGTCAATTCAATTTGCTTTTTACACGTTTTTTCTGATGGTCCTAACTTCTGAGTTCTTCTTTGCCAGCGAGAATATTCATCCATATTTTCGCTACGCTAGTAAAATAAATCCACTAACATATGCTATCTCCGCCCTAAGAAAAGTTAATCTTTTTGATTGGGGTATATTCGATATATGGCCAGAGTTAGTTATTATGACAATTTTCGCCATAGTATATACTATTACTGCGGTATTCTGGGTGAATAGAGAAAATAGATAGAGACAATATTAAAAAGAGTCATAAAGACTCTTTTTAATTCGCGTTGCGGATTATTTTTTCTTTTTTATGGTGACCTTCTTTGGCTTTTTGGCCTCCACTTTGGGAATAGTAATGGTTAACACACCATTTTTCATATCAGCTTCGGCTTTTTCCGCAGATACTTCGCTAGGGAGAGAAAAACTTCGGGTGAATGACCCTGAGTGACTTTCCTTATAATAATAGCCTTCTTTCTCAGTTTCCTTTTCCTCCATCTTTTCACCGCTAATAGTCATGATATTTTCAGTTATCTCTACCTCAATGTCTTCTTCAGCAACACCTGGCAGTTCGGCTTTTACTACTACTGAGTCTTTCTTCTCTTTAATGTCAATCTTGGGCATAGCAATTGCACTCTTAGTTGGAGATACAACGCTCTCCTCAAAAAGACGATCCATCGCGTCGCGTAAAGATACCGCTTCGCGAAATGGTCTCCATGGCTCCAATTCAAAAGGCATATTTGCCTCCTTTCTTACCCTCTGTTTATCGGAGGTATTTGTTTCCGAATTAACTTCGGGCTGATTAATAATTTTTATTCTGATATTCGAATCATTATTTATTATACGATCCAGTTCCTTTTTCATATGAAATTCAAACTCGAATATATCTTCGAAAGCAGAGTTAAAAAACTGACACATATTTGCAATAAGCGGTAAAGAGGGGAAATGCTTACCCTGTTCTAAAGAGATAATTGATTGTCTGGATACGCCAAAGGCATCAGCTAATTCTTCTTGACTTAATCCTCTCTGTTTTCGAATTTCTCTAAGTTTGTTTTTTATTGTTAAAGGGCTTTCACTGTCTTGGTTTAGTTTCATAATCACCGTTTTGATGTTAATTATTATTTAGCATCTCTTTAATGTAAAGTATACTTTACATTTATTTTGTTGTCAATAGGCAATATTACAACGTGATTGAGTTTAATAAAGTCTTATTGTGGTGATTTGACCCAAATTATTAGTTGAAATTGTTTTAACAGCTCTTTTTTTATCAAATTTAAAAGATAGCACAACCGTTCTAGTTTTTTTTGAAATTGCATTAAAATACCAGTTTTCAATTTCTTTTAGAACTGAATTTAATAAATATAAATAAACAACGTCTGCCTTATTTAAATATTTTTCTGCCTTTTGAAAACTGCCAAAAAATATTTTAATATTTTTGCTCTGACCAGCTCTCATTACATTGATTTTTGATTTTAAAAAACAGTAAGGAGAAATTTCTACCCCAACTCCTTTAGCTCCAAACTCTTTTGCGGCGATTATTAAGCTCCTGGCATCGCCACAACCCAAATCCAGAACTAACTCACTTTTTTTAAGTTTGCTAAGATTATAAGCGTCTCTAATTGCTTGCTTATTTGCATATACAGTCGGAGCTCCAAAAAATGAGGAAAACAACAAAGAAGCTTGCCAAAATAAAGTCAATATTAACACCAAACAAACGATAATTTCAATTATTATCATAATATTATTATAAACTTTATATTTAAATTTTATAATGATTTATTTCAACATATAATAGTGTAAAATGTTATTAGCCATGAAAAACTTTTTGTTACTAATTTGCTATCTATTAATCGCAGTTATTGTTTTACCAACTTTTCTCTTTCTAGCTTTACACATTTTATTTTTTGATAATCCAATTGCGATTAAAAAAATACTAATCGAAACAAATACTTACCATAAAATTACCTCAATAAGCCCGAATGATTTAGAAACGTTAATTGCCGAATCTGCCAGAGACAGCCAGAGCCAAATTCAAGCTGAGCAGTTGCAACAAATTATTTCCCTAACCAAACCGCAGACTCTGCAGGTTACACTCGAGAAAGCTTTAGATAGCTTATACGGCAGTCTTAAGAATAACGAGATAAATATGGAATTTGATCTTATCCCGATAAAACAAGATTTATTGGCTGGGCAACCAGAATCAGCTGTCGAGGCTTTTAATCAAATGGTGCCGAATACTTATATATTAAATATTAGCCAAATCAAAAATAATCCATTTTTACTAAAATGCGCCATTTATTCAAAATATTTAGGTATATTAATTTTATTGCTGTTAACGATCATCGTCTTCTTGTTATCTAAAGGTTGGCGTCAAAAGTTCTTATCGTTATCAATTACATCATTTATTATTGGTTTATGTTTAATTTTAGGATATTTTATTTTGCTTTATTTAAGCTCAAAAAATCTATATATGATTGATAATCAATCTGTTTCATCTGGCTTTTATGAGATTTTTTCCGAGCTCGCCGAAAAAACAATACAGTATATCGCTTTAAAGATAAGGATCTGGGGGATAATATCTTTGTTTCTGGGCATTATTTTTATTGTGTTCTCTAGATTTTTTCCAAGTTTCTCTTCGCCTAACCCAGCAGTTCTAAATAATAGATAATGTTACGATATATGATATGTTAATATCTTTTTTCATTAGACTCCGAGAAAATTTTTTTATTGATCTTTTGACTAAAAACAACGGTTCTGTCATAATGTTACATTATTGGATAGTTTAAGAGATTGTTTTTTACAATTATATATTCTAGTTCAAACTTTTTAGTATAGTTAAGTTATTAGTAAAGCTTGTTATGGGGGTGTATTAGTTTCGACAGAAAGCACTTTAAAAACATATCTGCAAGTAAGTAAGTAAACCGCTTTATAAGTGTTTACAAAAAATTAAGTGCAAAAACTTCACTTAAAGAGAAACTAGCTTCTGTTTTCAGCGGCTTTGCTTTCTCGCCAGTTGCCGCCTAATCGCGACAACCATCCAACTTTAAGGCTACTCGACTTTAAAGATTGGATGTCATATTTCGAGTTGCTCTCAAAGCGGATTTCGTGCGCTAAGAGATAAGATAAACATCGAAATAGAGCATTGGATTTTTGTTCTGATTTTATTCAATGTTCGAAGAAAATTTATCAGAACTATACTTGTAGGCGATATGTTTTTGACTTTTTGGACGCGGGTGCAACTCCCGCCACCTCCACCAA
>CAZLCL010000011.1:0-19592 GCA_964558315.1 uncultured Candidatus Saccharibacteria bacterium | reverse complement strand
CCATTTCCGGGCAGGGTTGACAGGGGAAATTATCATTTTCAAGGAACAGATTATCAATTAAACGGATTTAACGAGAACAGTGGTAATCCAATACATGCCTTTGTTAGGGAATTGGAGTGGAAAGTCAAAAAAACCGCAGATAATCAAATTACATCGAGGCTCGATGTATCTGGCAAACAATTTGCCAGTAAAGGTTACCCTTTTAGCCTTGAATTTAACATAATTTACACAATTTTGAAGAGTGGTATCGAAATAAAATCCGAGATCAAAAACAATGGCAAAACAACTGCGCCATTTGGCATAGGCTGGCATCCGTATTTTAGAGTAACAACAAAAGTAGATGACGCAATTTGGCATGTCCCTGCAAGCAGTGTAGTAGAATTTGATGAAAATTTAAAACCGACCGGCAAATTAATCCCC
This sequence comes from uncultured Candidatus Saccharibacteria bacterium, assembly GCA_964558315.1. Lineage (GTDB taxonomy): Bacteria > Patescibacteriota > UBA1384 > XYA2-FULL-43-10 > XYA2-FULL-43-10 > MWCM01. The sequence continues at coordinate 19,172 of CAZLCL010000011.1, read as the reverse complement.
ATAGAGGAGAGCAATCTTGATTTTCGCACTCCGACAAGAATTGGAGGGAGAATTATTGATAATTGTTTTACTAATTTAATTAGAAACGAAAAAGGGATATTTACCTCCAGGTTGAGTAATGAAGATGGATCAAGGGCTATCGAAATTTGGCAAGATCAAAGTTATCCGTATTTTCAGACTTATTCAGCCGATACCATTATGATTAAAAATCGTCGTCAGGCCCTAGCGTTTGAGCCTCAGAGTTGTTGCGGATTTGCCGTAAACTACCCTAAACTTGGTTTGATTGCATTGTCTCCTCGTGAAGCATTTAAAGGCAAGTGGGGTATAAACATTTTTTACAAAAAATAAAGAATTTTAGTTGAGGCTATGATATAATACAAAGACTATGGAAGGGCAAACAGAAAACAAAAAAGTGCTATTAATTATTCTTGACGGTTGGGGGCTTTCTCCTTTGACTGCAGGGAACGCAACCTTAATGGCGCAAACCCCTGTTCTTGACAGTGTTTATGCTAGTTATCCAAAAACTTCTCTTTCGGCTTCCGGTTTGGAGGTGGGATTAAATCGCGGGGAGATGGGTAATTCGGAGGTAGGCCATTTGAACATGGGTAGCGGCAGAGTAGTTTGGGAGAATTTGCCAAGAATTGATTTCTCAATCGAGAGTGGAAGTTTGTTTACTAACGAAAAGTTACAAAATTTTTTAAGTAATGTTGGAGAGCACAGCCTCCACTTAATCGGCTTGGTAAGTAGCGGAGGCGTCCATTCTCATATTAGGCATTTAAAAGCTCTACTAAAATCTGCCAAAAAAAGCGAGGTGAAAAAAGTCTTTATTCATTTTATCTCAGATGGCAGGGATACACCGCCCAATGCGGCGATAGAATATGCTAAAGATATCGAAAATGAAATTAAAAAAATCGGCACAGGCAAAGTAGCGACACTAATCGGTAGATACTGGGCGATGGATCGCGACAAGCGTTGGGAGAGGACACAAAAGGCTTATAATTTATTTGTAAATGGAGAGGGTGAAAAATCTGATACTCTTTTAAGCGCAATTAACAACAGCTATCAAAACGGCAAAAGTGATGAGTTTATTGAACCGTATATAATTGATGAAGAGGGAGTGGTTAAAAACGGGGATTCGGTGCTGTTTTATAATTTTAGGGCCGACAGAATGAGGCAGATCGTAGAATCATTTATTACAGAGAATTTTAGTAATTATACAATAGAAAAAGAAAAAAATATCAATGTTCTTTCAATGACTCAGTATGAAAAAAGCTACTCTATACCGGTATTATTTGAGCCTGTTGATTTATCCAATGTTTTGGCTGATGTTTTAGAGGCTAATAATAAAATTCAATACCATATTGCAGAAACTGAAAAATATGCTCATGTGACTTATTTCTTTAATGGAGGTAAGGAGGAAAAGCACCGAGGAGAGATTCAGATTATGGTGCCGTCTCCCAAAGTTGCAACCTATGATCAAAAGCCAGAGATGTCGGCATATGGCGTGGCAGAGGAAACAGTAAAAGCCCTAGAGGCGAATCCGGATTTTATTGTGGTAAATTTTGCAAACGGAGATATGGTCGGCCATACCGGAAATCTGACGGCTACCATTTTGGCTTGTGAGGCGGTGGACAAATGCTTATATTTGGTATTGGGCAAAGCATCGGAAATGGGTTATAATACGATTATTACTGCCGATCATGGTAATTGTGAAATTATGATTGATCCGGCTAGTAATCAGCCCAGCACCGAGCACAGCACTAGTCCGGTTCCCTTTGTGTTTTTGGATTTTAGTAAAAAGCCTTTTGCAAGCTCTGCGAGTTACAGTTTTTCTGGTGATGATTTGATTGCTTATTCATCTGAACCTTATGTCGGTGTGTTATCAGATATAACTTCAACAATATTAGATATTATGGGGCTTGATCGTCCTAGAGAAATTGACGGGGTAAATCTTATAGAAAACATTTAATATGTCAGAAAACATAAACAAAAATGACGGGTCGGTTTTAGCAAGTGAAATCGGTGCCATCCAAACTAAGACAAATACCGTAACAGATGGATTAAAAGACAGCGGTAAAGGTCAAAAAGATTTTTCGGGAGAAAATCGAGCAGTTATTGATTTTGAAAAGGTTTATAAAGAGTATTTGGGAGGAGTAAAAGCGGTAGATAACGTCTCTTTTAAGATTGGTATCGGGGAATTTGTTTCTTTGGTTGGCCCGAGTGGCGCCGGAAAATCAACATTAATTAGATTATTAACTCGCGAAGAATTGCCTAGCAGTGGCAGAATTTATGTAGCGGGGCGGGATATTACTATCTTGCAAGCCAAAGATTTGCCCTACTATCGAAGAAAAGTTGGCATAATTTTTCAGGACTTTAAACTACTGCCTAAAAAAACAGTTTACGAAAATATCGCGTTTGCATTGGAGGTTGCCGGAATAGATAACCGTTCTATCAACGACAGAGTGGCCAAGATTATTGAAATTGTCGGCCTTACAAAAAGAGCCAAAGCGATGTCCGAGGAGCTTTCTGGCGGAGAAAAGCAGAGAGTGTCAATCGCCAGAGCATTAGTCCATAATCCGAAAATATTAATTGCCGATGAGCCTACGGGAAATCTGGATCCTGTCACCACGTGGGAAATTATTGAATTATTATTTAAAATTAATCGGCAAGGCACAATAGTCTTATTGGCAACTCACGATAAAGAGGTGGTAGATGCTCTTCAGAGGCGCGTCATTACCATGAGGGACGGTAAAATCGTTGGTGATGCCAAACACGGGAAGTATATACTTTGAGAATTTAGAGAATATTTTATTATTTAATGTAGAAACTACACGGCCGAACACGGATAATCCGGTAGTTACAAGCCGTGCTCCCAACTGTGTTGAGCCGTGTGGTTTCATCAAATATAATATGTTTACATCATTCATAAGAATATTAAAAACAGCGTTAGTGTCGCTTTGGAGGAACCGAGCGTTATCTTTTGTTTCGACTTTGATTATGGTCATAACTTTAATAATTATCTCGATTTTTCTAAGCATAAATATTGTCACAAATAAAGTTACAAAAATTATGGAGAATAAAATTGATATGGCCGTTTATATTAAAGATGAGGCTACAGAAGATCAAATTACAGTTCTAAAAAAACTATTATCTAACAGGAGCGATGTTATCGAAGTTAAGAGTGTATCAAAAGAGGAAGCGTTGGCCAGATGGAAAGAGAGATACAGGGAAGATGAGAATATTAGAGACGTAGTTTCCTCCGATAATAATCCACTGCCGAGATCTATCGAGATAAAAACCAATAAACCTGATGATATGGAGGAGGTGGCTAAATTATTATCAGACAAAACCTATACATCAATAGTAAGAGAGCTATCATATACAAAAAGTAAAGATACAATAAAAAATTTAGTTAAAGTCGCCAGCTTTATCCAGATTGCAGGATGGTCGCTCTCGGCAATTTTTATCATCATTTCGATTGTCGTTATATATAACACTATTAGGCTGACAATTTCGGCTCGTTCCGACGAGATAGAAATTATGCGGCTAGTGGGCGCAAGCGATTGGTATGTAAGAGGCCCGTTTATAATCGAAGGTTTAGCATACGGATTATTAGCTACTATAATTGCAAGTTTATTGTTAACATTAAGCTTTCATATCTCTATGCCGTATATTAAAAATTATTTGGGTGATTTTAATTTCGGTGAGGGTTACTTAGGAATAAACATTGTCTATGTGGTTTTGATTCAGTTGATAATCGGTTCGATACTAGGAGTAGCTTGCTCTCTAGTAGCCATTAAAAAGCATTTAAACAGGTAAAAAAATGAGATCAATAATTAATTCAAAAATTTTTCTTATATCGCTAGTGTTGTCGGTTTTGTGGCTTCCTTCTAATGCGGTTGCTGATTCGATATCTGAACTGCAAAAACAAAAGGAGGCTTATGCCAAAGAAGCGCAGGCGGCTCGGGAATCTTCTAAGCAGAAAGAGAATGAAGCTGATTATTTACAAAATAAATTATCGGTGTTGAAATTGGAAATTAGAAACGCCGAAGCTTCGTTAGCAATTACAAACCAAAAAATTACTGAGACTAGCTCGATAGTCGAATCGTTAAAAACTCAGATTGCCGAGCAGGAAGATCTTCTAAATCAAGAGAATATCACTATGAACAAGATAATCGCTTCTTGGTATATGGAGGGCGATGAAGGTGGCTTGATTAATAATCTTTTTTCTTCTTCAAACTTTTCTGAGGTAATTACCAGACAAGAGTATTATGATTCGATAAAACAACAAATCGCGCTAAGAATAGAAAAAATCGAGGAGCTTAAAGCACAGCTTTACGAGCAAAAAACGCTTCAAGAGAATAATATGGCAGAATTAAGACGGCATCAAGATAATCAAATGATTCAGGTGAACAGCATAGAACAGCAGAAAAAGTATCAATCATATTTACTAAATAATACAAATGAGGCAATCGCTGATTTAAAACAGCAGGAAAAAACGGCAACTCAAAAAGTTCAACAACTGCAAGCTCAAATCGAAAAGCTAAGCGCAACAAAGATATGGGGTGGCCAAATTACCTCTTCTAATGATTCGAGCTGGTATTATAGCCAAACTTGGTATCCAAATTTATATTTAGGTTCTAGCCCCTATACGGTTAAAGATTATGGTTGCTTAATTACATCTCTTGCAATGGTTGCAAAATATAATGGTAAAAACTACGATGTTCCCTCCGCGGTTATGGCATCTAGTTTCAATTCGGAGGGTGCTTTGTTATATACTCCAATCGTCTCTGACGGTGGGTCTCAGGCAATTAATTGGAGCAGAGTCAATGAAGAGTTAGATAGCGGCCACCCGGTAATAGTTGGAGTAGATTTACCAGATGTTTATATTCCGGGGAATAGTTATGGAGTAGATCATTTTATTGTCTTAAAACCATATTCGCAAAGTGGAAATACTTATAAAATGCACGATCCTCTCGGAGCAGGTCGGGGATACAATTTGTCTCAAGTTAAAGCCATGAGAATTATTAGATAAATGAAAGAGCAAAAAACAAAAATTAGCAGAAGAGTGGCCTTTTTGCTATCTATGTTGATAGTGGCTGGTTTGTCTTTTGTATCGGGAAATTTGGCTGGAAAAACCGGTTTTGATATTACGGAATCTGTCGGGTCGCCAGCTGGTATTACCAATATTAAAGAGGGGAAGCCGGAAGATGTTGATTTTTCGATTTTTTGGGAGGCTTGGAATAAGTTAAATAAAAATTATTTTAATTCATTTGATACTCAAGAGATGGTTTATGGGGCGATTAAGGGATTATACAGTTCGGTAGGAGATCCATATACAGAGTTTTTTGAACCGGAAGAAAATAAAAGATTTAAAGATGATATCTCGGGAGAGTTTCAGGGAATCGGCATAGAGATCTCCTCGATTAACGGATTGGCTACTGTTGTTTCGCCTCTGCCAGATTCACCTGCCGAGAAGGCAGGTTTAAAGGCTAAAGATATCATAATGGAAGTGGATGGGATTTCGACGCTTGATCTCTCTTTTGACGAAATTATTAACAAAATAAGGGGTGAAGAGGGCTCATCAGTCAGTATAAAAGTATCTCGAGACAATGAAGATGGGCTGAAGGAATTTAATATTATTCGAGAGAATATCGTTGTTCCATCTGTTACCAACGAAATACTTGAGCAGAGTAATAAAAAAATCTCATACATTAAAGTCAGGCAGTTTGGAGATGATACAGAGAGTTTATTCAATCAGGCATTGAATGATAGTAAAAATCAAAAGGCAGAGGGAATAATATTAGACTTTCGTAATAATCCCGGAGGCTATTTAGACACATCGGTTGATATGGCGAGTAATTTTTTAGATGGCGGAGTAGTTGTAACCGAAGTTGATAAATCCGGCCATAAAAAAGATTTCAAAACCAGTAAAAGCGCTTTGTTTAAAGATATTAAGCTGGTAGTGCTCATAAATGAGGGTTCAGCAAGCGCATCAGAGATTGTTGCTGGAGCATTGAAGGATCGTAATCGAGCTCAGTTAATCGGCAGTAAAACTTTTGGTAAAGGCAGTGTGCAAGTGCTGGAGAATTTGAGCGATGACAGCGCGGCGAAAATCACTATCGCTAAATGGTTAACGCCCAAAGGCGAACATATTGATAAAAAGGGAATTGAACCGGATATTTCAATAGAAGATGATTCGGCAACTGAGGTAGATGAAATATTACAAGCAGGATTAGATGAGGTAACAAAATAGTGCTTTTTATGGTGAATATTTGCTATAGTAGTAGTAATTAAGTTGAGGGAAAAGTGGCTGATCAGATAACAGGATCTAATCAGAGCGATAAGACGAAGCCTACTTCGGGAGTTAGCCCATGGGACGAAGAGCTTGATTTGCCGGAGGAAGAGGCCCCCAAAAGCCAGATAGTTGGTTCATTGGATGAGAGTCAACAACCGAACATGGTTCAGAATCAGGTTCCTTTTAATGTTCCAGAAGAAATCATTGAGGACAAGGTGGGAAGAAAGATTTCGGCAGAAGAGATAAAAGGGGGCGATACCCCTAAATACTTTGTGCCGGAAGAGGCTATAAAAGATGAAAAGAGTGTTCTCCAGACCGAAGATGCCAATAAAAATGATTCAGTAACTAATAAAGCTACTGCAAATGACCTAAAAAATCAAACTCCGGTAATCAGTGACTCTGTGCCAAAAACTGGCGATGATCAATCATTAGAGCCATTAAAAGGTCAAAATTCTGTTGGTAAGTCGGATTTGGGTAAGGCTTCTATTGTAAACCAAGCCGATGTTGCGACAGAACCTTTACAATCAAAGGAAAACGGGGTTTTAGAATTAATTTCTAAAACAGATGAAATAGATCCATTCGCTGGTCCTCTTGTAATGCCGGAAACAACCCCAAAAAAGCAAGACGGCAAAGAAATAAATTCTAATCAATCTGTTTCAGAAAAGAGTAGTGCACCTGATCTGATTACAAGGCCTCCTGTAATCGAAAAGAATCAAAACAATGTTGTTCCAGACTCTTCTATTGCGAAAAACCTTGATTCACTATATCAAAACAAGGTAGAAAATGTTAATCCCAAGAAAGATATTGACGAACAAGAGAATGAAAATCTCAAAACAGATAACGTGCCAGAAGCAGAGCAGAAAAAAGCACTAAAAAAGAGATTTAGCTTATTGGGCGTGGCAAAAATATTTAAAAAAGACAAACAAAAAGGTGCCGAAATAGATGGAAAAAATATTTCGAGCGACGGTAAAGTTGATGAGAGTAACCAATCTTACGCTAATGCCGGAAATAATAAAGATGCTTTTAAAAAGCCAAAAGAATTTAAACTATCACCAAAAATTTCTATCGGTTTTTCAATAGTAATGGTTCTAGTTGTGGTAATTTATCTGACCGAAATTGGCGCGGTTTCTTTAGGTCTCGAAAATATCTATGGCGCGGTTGGCCTAGAAAAAATTTGGGGAGGTTTGCCAAAATCCGCTGAACAAGCATTTGGCATGGCTATTGTCAAAAATAGAGAACATATGTCTTTTAAATATCAAGGTAGCATTAAAGTAATCGCTGACAAAACAAAAGACTCGTCTATTGTTTCACCTCTGCTTTCGTATGGGAAAGACGCAGAAATGTTAGCGGACTTTAACATTGCTTTGACAGAAAAAGCAACTCTTGCTCAATATGATTACTACGATGACTATTATGACGATTATTACAGTAACGATTCTGCTGATTCGAGTGATGAGGAAACAGATACTGATACCAGTGTTATCAGCGATGATAGCGAAGAAGAGCAAGATGAATCATCTATTTCCGATATCGAATCTCCCGATCCAACAGAAATTGAAGATACTGATTATAGCGATGACGAAGACGATAGCTATACTGTGCAAGAACCAACCTTGAAACAGTTAGAGTTTGATGTCGAGGGAAAATCAGACAGCGAGTCAATATCTGGACTATTTACTTTAAAGCCTCTAGTGGGAGTGGAAAAATATATTAATTTGGTCAATTCAGGTGGAAATATTTATGTAAAGTCCGACCAAATCAAATATCACGATTCGGCAGAAAATGGAAAATGGCTTCAGTATGAGCTGGATAATTTATCTGGTGGAAACAATCTGTCTGAACTGTTCAATATCAATCTAGATTCGGGCTTTTCAATTATTGGCAGGAGAACTGGAAGTGAAAAGATCTCCAATCTGCGTTGTTATAAATACAAAATTGATAATTTGGAAATTGGTAACGCTTTTGAACAGATCGGTATGTCGCAAGAGTCGGTTAATTCAATCTCCGGTAATATTTGGATTGGTATTAAAGACCATTTAATCCATAAGGCTAGTCTTGAAATTATTCCGTCAATCTCTTCGAGCCTAACAAGAATCCAAATTGAATTAAATTTATTCGATTATGACATCGACAACGAAATTATCGTTCCCTCTTTGGGTGATGTGGTAAAAGTTGGCAAAGAGCAAAGTCAAGTAACAGATGTCGAAGACAAACCTAGTGATAGTTCTGCATCAATCAATAATGATGATTCCGACCAAGAAATAGCCAGTGAAAGTGATCAAAGAGTTGCCAACGATGCAAAACGTCATCAAGATTTAGAAAATATCAAAAAAGCTCTAAATAATTATAAGGCCGTATACGGGAGATATCCAAAATCAGAAAACTTTATTAATATTAACACTGCTTCGAATGTGGTGAAACAAGCAATTGTCCCGGCATACATCACTTCTATGCCGCTTGATCCTAAATCATCAGAGTCATGGTGGTATGGCTATAAATCAGATGGCTATAGCTTTACATTGTCAGCAAGATTTGAGAATATAAATGATAAAGAGGTAACTAAAGTTGGGAATTTATATTTACATTATGTATGGAATTAATTTGAAAGGATTATTATGACAGCTCTATGGATAATATTAGTTATCGTCGCAGTATTGATAGTCTGGGCTATCGCAGTTTACAATAAACTCATCTCGTTAAATGTCAGAACCGATGAAGCGGCTAGCGATATTGAGGTCCAATTAAAAAGACGATATGATTTAATTCCAAATTTAGTGGAATCGGTTAAGGGCTATGCCACACATGAGAAAGATGTTTTTGAAAATGTAACAAAAGCTAGAGCAGAAGCTATAAATGCTAAAGGCATGGAAGATAAAGCAAAAGCAGAAAATCAACTTTCTCAGGCTCTAAAAAGTGTTTTTGCGGTTGCTGAAAGCTATCCAGAACTAAAAGCTAATGAAAATTTTGCGAAATTACAAGACGAATTAACCGACACGGAAAACAAAATTCAAGCCGCTCGCAGATTTTACAATGCCAATGTCAGAGACTTTAATATCGCAATTCAAGTTTTTCCTTCCAGCATAGTTGCAAACATGAAGGGATTCAAAAACCGTGAACTTTTTGATATGGATGATGAGCAAGCAAAAGAACCCATAAAGGTAGATTTTAAGAAGTAAAGGAATTGTTATGGATAAAAAAGAGAGAGTTTTGGCTGTGGTTTCGTATTTATGGATATTGTTAATTATCCCAATAGCTTGGAAAAATAAAAGTCGTCAATTGCTAAGCCATGTTTACAGCGGTATTGTATTATTTTTTTTGTGGTCGCTAATAATATTTATTTTTAAAATTCCATTTGCTGGGGTGCTGATCGGAGTTCTTTTAATGTTAGCTTGTCTAGTCTTTACCATCTGGGGTATATACGATGCTGTAACCGGACGTGATTCAAAAATACCCGGAGTCGAAAAGATTGTTGCCGTGTTAATATAGAGACTATGAGCGTTAATTTTTATAATAATATTTCAGCTAATAAAAATCGCACAATCCTCCTTTTGACAATATTTTTGTTAATAATTATCGCCCTAGGTTGGTTGTTTGCAAGGATTTATGATTCGCCCGCCATATTGATAATTGCGGTAATTATTAGTGTAACTCAATCTTTGGTAAGCTATTATTCGGGTGATAAAATCGCGCTAGCGGTAACTGGCGCAAAAGAGATTTCTTCAAAAGATGATTTGGAGCTGTTTAGAATTGTAGAAAATCTTTCCATAACAGCGGGTTTGCCAATGCCTAAGATCTATATGATTGATGATGCTTCTCCAAACGCTTTTGCTACAGGTCGTGATCCAAAGCACGCTTCTTTGGCAGTTACTAGCGGCTTAAGAAAGCTATTGTCAAAGCCTGAACTCGAGGGAGTGATTGCTCACGAGTTAAGCCATATCGGAAATTATGATATTTTACTAATGACAGTGGTGACCGTGCTTGTGGGGGTGGTGGCTATACTATCCGATATCTTTATAAGGTTTAGATATTTTTTTGGAGGGAGGGGAGACAATAAACAAGCTAATGGAATTTTGGTTTTAATCGGCCTGTTGGCGGCTCTAATTGCACCGTTAGTTGCAACTTTAGTGCAATTAGCGATTTCCCGTAAAAGAGAGTTTTTAGCCGACTCGAGTGGTGTTTTAATAACCAGATACCCCGATGGTTTAGCAAGCGCATTGCAAAAAATTTCACTTTACAATCAACCAATGAGAAAAATGTCGAGCGCCACAAATCATCTTTTTATTTCCAACCCTAGCGGAATTAATAAAGTTACAATATCAAATTTATTTTCTACTCATCCCCCGATTGAACAAAGAATCAATGCTTTAATGGGTATGAGAAGAAAATAAAACTGATTGATAATATTCATTAATTAAAAATTCATTTAGGAGGATTTATGAAAAAGTGGTTAATAATTTCGTTATCGGTGGTTTTAATATTTTTGTTTGTCGGTAGTAGCTACGGGTATTACAATTATTATCAAAAGTTTAAAGAGCAACAGGATAATAATATTGAGCTTAATAGCCAAATTGAAAGTTTAAAAAGTGATTTGGAAAAATACCAAAAAAGCTCAGAAAGTTCTAATGAGACCAAAAAATCCACAACCTCTTTGGAAGATTCAGAGAATTTAATAGACACCTCTGGTTGGTCAACATATACTAATAGTAAATACGGTTATTCTTTTAAGTATCCTTCTGTATACACTACAGCAGGCTGTCAGAGCAAACCATGCAAAGAATTTATTGGAGAGGAAGAAGGCGGGGACAGAATCATGGTTCAGGGGGATATTAGTCAGTCCGGATGGCCGAATATCGAAATAACACATTCTAGCACCGATTACTACAATCCTTCGGCAGATGTAGATTTGCACCAATGGATTCTAGATAATAATCCCACATATAATGAGTATCTCCCGACTATGCCGAGCAACTTAATTAGTAAAAAAGAAGGCGGGAAATATTCTGCTTTCGATGTAATAATTCCAGCCAGCTCCCAGGCATATAGCCAGAGATATGTAATCTTTTTGAACAGCGTCAATCAGTTATTTGTAATTACCATGAATGATTACGAGGATTATTCTGAGGATTTTTATTCTGCTTGGCTGAACACCTTTAAATATTAATTTATTTCTCAGCAATCTTTTTAGTCTGATCAATCGCCTGTTTGATATTGCTAGAATATTTGTTTTTTGGCTATATCAATAATTGTTAGCGATTAGCTGATCATAATTAAAATTATTTTATGAATTATAAAAAACGCAATTACACAATTTATGCTTTTTTAGTTTTCGGTTTGTGCTGTTTTTTTGCCGGTTGGTTTATCAAAGATTTTGGTATAAAAAAAGTTGAAAATGAAAAACTAAAAACATTGCGATTATCTGGTTATAAATACATTAATCCGTTACTAGCTTGTGATTTTGAATCAGATGAAAATAGCCAAAATTTATCGACATTAAAGAATAAAATTGAAAATATTATTACTAGCCATAAAGAAAATGGTGATATTACCTCTGCATCAGTCTATTACCGAGATATTTTATCTGCGACCAGCTTTGAGGTGAATGAGAATACAAAATATTATCCTGCCAGTCTTAGCAAAATACCTGTAATGATAGCGGTTTTTAAAATAGCCAAAGATAATCCAGAATTCTTGGAAAAAAGAATCAAGTGGGACGATCCCACTGATTACAACGCCTCTCAAGGGGTTAAACCTTCAAAATATCTAGAAGTTGGAAAAACATATTCCATAATGGAGGCGATCGAGCACATGATTATATATTCCGATAATAATGCTTTTTATTTATTATCCAAAAATATTGATGTGGAAATTTTTAAACAGACTTTTTCAGATTTAAAAATTTCTTTGCGTGAGGATCCAAATTCTGTTCAAGACTTTATGACGGCTAAAGAGTTCTCATATTTTCTGCGAGTTTTGTATAATGCCACATATATCAATAAAGTTTACTCCGAAAAAGCGATGGAGATTTTATCAAAAGTTGAATATAATCAGGGCATATTATCAGGCTTACCTGAAAATGTTGCTGTGTCTCATAAATTCGGTTATGCAAATGTTGGCGATGATAACAAGCAACGCGAGCTTCATGACTGCGGTATTGTTTATAAAAAAGATAAACCATATTTAGCTTGCATTATGACAAAGGGTGAATCCAATTTGGACAAAATGCAAAATGTTATCGCCGATATCTCCTCGACGCTCTACACAGATAGCTAGAAATTAGATTAGAATCAATAATAATCAACAATATTGATAATTCGCATAAAATGTAACAAATTGGAGAATTTATGGATGTATCACAGATACAAAAAAGAATTGAAGCAGTGGAAAATTTGCAAAGAGAGATTAGAGACGCTAAGCAGATGTTAAAGGAGGAATTAGAAAATGATGACAGATATCTTGAGGCTGATCAGGAGGTAAGCGAGTTAGCAACGAAAAAAAAGAGGATTAAAGAAGAGATAGAAAGTTCGGGATCGAATAAAAAATTACTACAGGAAATTAAAGATAATAAAGAGGAACTCGATACATTAAGAGAGATATTATCTGCAGAATTGATGCAAATTTATACAGAAAAGAAAACCGACGTAATCACCGATATTAATGGCGACATTAGAAAGTTTAAGATTTCAGTAAAATTGATGAGGGGTGGCGGAAACTATGATAATAGAGACAGCATGGGCAAATATTCATCATAAAAATAATTTGCTTTTAAAACAAAATCGTCTTTAAAATGGTTTTACATCGTTTTAACCGAAAAACCTGCGACTTTAAAGCTGAAAAATATTAAAAAATTATTACAAAAAATTGACTTTTATTCCTCTGTAGCTTTTTTAACTTCCTGATAATTGTCTTCTAACATCTCTTTAATCTCTTCGGCGTCTTTTCTACTGATTTTTTTAGCCATTTCGTAAGCTTTTACCACTTTGGCTACAATTACTTTATATTGCTCTTCGCTAAATTTGCCTACTTTTACTAGCTCTTCAGAAATTTTATCTTTCATTTCGTGCATATATTTTGCGATATCTGCCCGAGTTTCTTTACCCGACTTTGGGGCGAATAAAATTCCGGCTACAGCTCCGGCAATTGCCCCCACAGCTAAACCTGTGATTAAACTCCTACTCTCCTTTTTCATTTTTGTCCTTTCGTTTTTTAATCAAATCAATAATTTCCATAATTAGTTTTTTGATGGCATCTATGGTAAATAAGCCTTTTACAAAAAGCTGTAATGAAGAGGATGTCTCTTTTAGCGATTGGCCGACATCGTTAACTGTATTTTTAGCAAAATCCGATAATTCATCAATTTTTTTAAATGTTCTGTTAACTTTAACAAAAATAACTATCAAAAATACACCAAAAATTATTACAAGAAAACTTGCCAATATGGCAAATACCGATACACTAATTAAAAATAAATTATTTAGCTCCATATCTCCTCCTTTCAACATGATTATATCATATTTTAATTTTGAATAAAAATGATTTGCTTCAAATATTTTTTGAACAGATTTTAGATTGAGATGGTAATTAAAAAACAGCAAAACAAATATATGAATATGTATAGAAATGCCTCCCAAGGCGAATTAGATCCTAGAATTTACGCTCTATTTATATTTTGCTATAATTTATATAATTAAAATAGGGAGGAAATATGTGGTATTTTTTAGGCATAGTGTTTTTTGTAATTGTGATAAGTTTGCGTCAGGTCAACCAATATGAGAGAGGGATAAAGTTTATGTTCGGAAGATTCGTAGCTGTGGTTGAGCCCGGTTGGAGGATAATTATTCCGATATTTCAATCCATGACAAAAGTTGATATGAGGATCAAAGCAGTAGATGTGCCGGATCAGGAGGCTATAACTAAAGATAATATTTCGACAAAAATCAATGCCGTAATCTATTACAAGGTAATTAATGCCGATAAAGCGGTTTTAGAGGTGGAAAACTTTTATTATGCAGTTTCTCAACTTGCGCAAACGAGCATGAGAAACATTGTCGGAGAAGTTACTCTGGATGAGTTGTTGTCTGAAAAACAAAAAATTTCTGATAAAATCCAGTCTATTGTTGATAAGGCCACAGATCCGTGGGGGATTAAAGTAGAAAATGTTGAGCTAAAAGATATCTCTTTACCCGAAGAGATGAAAAGAGTAATTGCAAAACAAGCAGAGGCAGAGAGGGAGAAGAGAGCAGTGATCACTAAAGCAGAGGGAGAGGTTGTGGCCTCAACAAATTTATCTAAAGCGGCAAAAATGCTTTCAGAAACACCCGGAGCATTACATTTGAGAACATTAAATACTATTAACGATGTAAGTTCAGATCAGTCTAACACTATCATTTTTGCTCTGCCAATTGAGATATTAGACGCTATCAAGGGCTTTGAAAAGAAATAATAATGGCCAAATATTCAGGAAAAAAGTTCTGCACAAGCCACACTACAATTACTGATTCAAGTAAAAAAGTCATTGATCGCATAAAAATATTTCCTGAAATTAAGAAAATATCTTTAGGTATTATTAAAAAATCCAGGCGATCCAGTAGCAGTTTAGATGCGGTTAAAATTAAAGAAATCCCAGCCGGGTTAGAACTGGTAGTTAGCGGCCAAAGTAATATTCAAAGAATTTATTTATACATTAGTAATAGTGCGGATAAAGAAAAGATCTCGAATATTATAAAGATGCAAAGCTAATATCTGATATTTTCTTCGGATTGCCCCTCTGATTTTTTGAGCGATAAATCAATTTTAATTTCTCTAGGTAGGTCGGGTTGAGCTGATAATAATTCATTTTCGAAATGATTTAATACTATGCCATCGGGATAATTTTCGGTGACAGCAGAGGAGTTAGATGAAAATACAACAGAATCTCCTATCTGATTAAATAATAGTGCATAATAAGCATATCTAACAACAAAATAATCAAAACCCGGCCCACCTTTTAAGAGTTCTCCGTTGATATTAAGCTTGGAACTGTCTGTTTGTGTGGTTGATCCGTATGGGCTAATTAAGAGCTCGGCTTCCGGCCCTCCCGGGTTTTTATTGCCACTTAGATCAAAATAATTTTCATCTAAGAAGAGCTTGTAATTTATTGAGGTTACCTGATTATTGTTGATTTCCGGAAGATCCTTAGTTGATTCTGGTAATTCACCATCTAAATTATATTTGATATACAGATATTGTTCATCTGTAGCAAAAGAGATGCTATTAATTATCAAAAATGGCAAAATCTGCTCTTTGGATGCCGATAAATCTATCATGGTATATTCTTTATTGCGGTTGGTGGCAATTATATCGTATCTGTTAGGGGCTAAATCACTTTTATCAAGTCTTTTCTGATCCCATAACCACCACGAGAAACATAAAATATATACTATGCTAGAGAGATATATTGTAATTAATATAATTTTGTAATATTGTCGCTTCATCTCTTCATATACTATTATATACTATGCGATATAGAGTCAATACTTTAATTAATTTATTATCATAATATCACATATACTAATAATAGTATATATTATATTTAAAAAATAATATATAACTATTGAATTAATTATACGCAAGTGTCAATATTAAAAAGAGAGATCAATTAAATAGGAAGAATAATGATTATATTAATTCTACTGTTGCCTTCTCTGTATTTTGCCTACAGAGTTTTTGCAAAGGTGTTTGAGAAGCTCGATAAAAAAAACAGGATTCATAAAACCAAAGCCGCTTTAACATTACTGTTAATCTCGTATGTTTTTATTACGATTATTCATTATTATGCTTTTAATATTATTAACGAGCAATATCATGCTTCTTATTGGATATATGGCTCAATTTTATATTTGAGCGTATCTCTGATCTCTTTATATGCTTATATAGTGGTAATAAAAAGTAAAAGTAAAAAAAATATTACAAAATTAGTGTTAATTATCTTTTACCTAATATTATATATTCCTTTATTCGTATGGATGAATAAAGTTTATAGTGTCGGGATTTACGATGGAAAATTCGGGATTTCTCAAAAGCAATCTAAAAAAATCGTGGATGAAAAAATCGGTGTTGGAATTAATCACAACATAATCTCGGCAAAAAAAGATAACGGTAGTTGGCTGGTTACCGCAGATTTGTTCTCGCAGGACGGAAAAATTAAAATCAGCAAAGAGTATAGTATTAGCCTAAATAGTGGCGATTTAAACAAGCGAGGCAGTGAAATCAAAATTAATCTATTCAAGTCGGGAGAAATTTTTAGTGGAGGAGAATTAATCTTGCTGGAAGATTTGAGCATAAAAAACGGCACGACTAAAAGACGAGGAGCGGATTTTGCCGTGACAGACAGTAATGGCCAGGCAGAAATAACTATCCCAGAAAGTGATAACGATTTTTATTTACAGATTAGAGATTGCACTTTTATGTGTCAGAACTACTTGTATAAGCTCTCAAAACCGCATAAAAACGATTACTCTATAGACTTGAATCCTATGCAGTCTAATGTTGGTGAGTTATAAAATTGCTTCTTCGACCGTTTGCAATTTTGTCTATTTTGCTGGTATTTAACAAGCGAGAAGGAATTTTTTTGTTTGATCGGATAGTAGATATCTAATTAAATAAACTTTAAAAAAGTTATTAAAATTTTAGCGTTGAATAATTACATTTCTTTGTTAAGATTGTTTTAGATGAACAAAAATCAAGCACAAAAAAGATTAAATAAACTAAGAGAGGAAATCAATCAACACCGATATCGTTATAATGTGTTGGACAAGCCGATAATTTCTGATGCGGTTTACGATTCTTTATTTCATGAATTAACAAATATCGAAGAGCAGTATCCTGATTTGATTACACCCGATTCTCCCAGCCAGCGAGTCGGTGCCAAGCCTGCGGAAAAGTTTAATAAAATTCTCCATGCTAAGCGCATGCTTTCGATTAATGATGTTTTTAATTTTGAAGAGCTGGAAAAATGGCAAAAACGATTAATTAAACTGGGGGCAGAAAAAGCCATTAAGGAAAGCGGATATTTTTGTGAACTCAAAATGGATGGGCTAGCGGTATCTTTAAAATATCAAAACGGACTATTTACACAGGGAGCAACTCGTGGAGACGGTTCGGTGGGCGAAGATGTGACGCAAAATTTAAAGACCATTAAATCAATCCCGCTTAGAATAAATCAACAAAATAATAGTAAAAATAATATAAACTCAGCATCTTTTTCAGATAACTGCTTACAAAATATCACAAATATTGAGGTAAGAGGTGAGGTTTTTATATCAAAAAAGGATTTTGAAAAATTAAACCGAGAGCGTCAAAATGAGGGTTTAGCTAAATATGCCAATCCTCGAAACATTGCCGCCGGTTCGGTTCGTCAATTAGACTCAAGAGTTACAGCCGAGCGCGATTTGGATTTTTTCGTCTATTCGATAGCTGACGATAAAAAATTTGTGAGTCATAACGAGGAGCATGATTTGGCGCAAAGTCTTGGTTTTAAAATTAATCAAAACAATCGCTTATGTAAAAATTTAGATGAAGTGAAAAAATATTTATCGGAATGGTCCAAGAAAAAAGATTCTTTACCATACCAAACTGACGGCGTAGTAATAATTTTAAATGATAAAAAAGAGTTCGAGCGGCTGGGTGTGGTGGGGAAAGCGCCTCGTGCCATGATCGCATATAAATTTCCTGCCGAAGAAGCGCAAAGTGTAGTGCGTGACATTATTGTGCAAGTCGGGCGCACAGGGAAATTAACACCGGTTGCTGTTATGGATCCAACTTTAATTGCGGGCTCCACCGTATCGCGTGCTACTCTTCATAATGCAGATGAAATTGAGCGAAAAGACATCCGTATCGGTGATACTGTAGTTATCCATAAAGCGGGGGATGTAATACCAGAAGTAGTCGCGCCAATAAAAAGTATGCGCAATGGCGAAGAAACAAAATTTATTATGCCCAAAAAATGCCCCATCTGTGGCGGGGAAGTCATAAAAAAGGATGGCGAAGTTGATTATTATTGCGCCGATCCGCAGTGTGCAATTAGAGAACAGCGCCAGATTGATTTTTTTGTCTCAAAAAATGCTTTTAATATTGATGGGCTTGGGCCAAAGATTGTGGAACAATTAATAAATACGGGATTAATAAAAGATGTGTCAGATTTATTTAAATTAACTGAGGGTGATTTACAGCCGCTAGAGAGATTTGCGGAAAAATCTGCGAGCAACCTTATTAAATCAATAGAGAAGAGTAAAAAAATTTCATTAGAAAAATTTATATACGCGCTCGGTATTCGGCATGTTGGCAGTGAAACTGCTAAAGATATCGCTGAACAGTTCGGCTCAATTGAAAAAATTCTCAAAGCGAGTAGGGGAGAGTTTTCAGCGATGTATGGAATCGGTGAAAAAGTGGCTTTGGAGATTGATAATTATTTTAAGGATGAAAAAAAACGCCACTTAATCCAACACTTAATTGACAATGGAGTAAAAATTTCTACTTATCACTCCCCTGTTCAATCGAAAAAACTAGAGGGAAAATCTTTTGTAGTTACCGGCAAGCTAGCAAGCATGACACGCGACGATGCGCACAAAAAAATTGTGCAAATGGGCGGCAAAGTCTCCTCTTCGGTTACCTCCAAAACGGATTACTTGGTTGTTGGGGCGGAGCCAGGCAGTAAAGTAGAAAAAGCAAAAAAAATCGGCACTAATATTCTAGAAGAAGAAGATTTTTTAGATCTAATTAAACCTTAAAGCCCGTCCCTGTGGATGTGGATTGGGACGGGCCTCGACTCATTCCGGCTAGCAGGGGTGGCTAGCCAGGAGCTTTTCCAGTTCGGGGGCGCCATCTCCTCGGCCTCATC
>CAZLCL010000010.1:0-23276 GCA_964558315.1 uncultured Candidatus Saccharibacteria bacterium | reverse complement strand
GCATTTTAATGCCCAGCGAGGTTATTATGCCTTTCTCCGGTTTTTTGGTAGCAGATGGAAGCATGAATTTTTGGCTGGTAGTTTTTCTCGGAGCGCTTGGCAACTTAGCCGGTTCTTTACTTGCATATTGGATCGGTTGGAGGGGAGGAAGGCCGCTCATAGAAAAATACGGTAAATATATTTTACTCTCTAAACACGACTTAGATTTGGCTGATAAGTGGTTTACAAAATATGGATCTGCCACAACATTTTTCGGTCGCGTTTTGCCAATAGTGCGCACTTTTATCTCTTTTCCTGCTGGCATCTCAAAAATGAACTTAAAGAAATTTTCTGTTTACACTTTTTTGGGTGCATTTATTTGGTGTATTCCACTAACCTATGCCGGAGTGAAGATGGGTGAGAACTGGGCTCAAATAAGGGAATACTTACACAACTTCGATTTAACTATCGGCATATTAATTGTAGTTTTTTTGGTCTGGTATATCTGGAGACACATTAAACATTCTAGGTAAATTAAAAAACCGCTGTTAACAGCGGTTTTTTAATTAAAATGAACTATTTTCCGGAGATGGTGTTATCTCCAAAAGTATCATCCAGTGACTGGTTTTCGTTATCTGAAACAGAGTGACTGTTGTTTGTAGAAAAAGGGTCTATCGGCTTTTCGTTGAGATCAGAATCAAAAGAATAGGACTCTTGACTTGTATCAACATCATTAGTCTCATTTTGTTGAGAATTATCGGGAGCAGTGGTCGGAGTGGTTGATGGTTCAGCCGATAAAAAAGCATTACTAAAATCATCGGGAATGGGCTTAATGGGGTCGTTATCATCCGCAACCATGCCGGGTGTCGCCGAGTCTATTTCGCCTGATAACTCGGTAGAGGGAGAGGGGGTCGGTGATGAGAGATTCAGTTCGGTAGAATTAGCAGGAGTGTCGAAAGTGTTTTCTTTTGGTTGCGGTGCATCTTGTTTTGTATCATTTATTTCGCTATAAACTGTATCCGTTTGATCAGTCGTTGGTTCGGTCTGTTGTGTCTCGGTTTGTTCTGAATTATTGATGACTGTGGCTGAAGCCGCCGCTTGTATGCCGGTTTCCCCAGTAAGTTTTTCGAGGTGATTTACGCCCACTACAACGGCGGAAGGTTTGCCATTTTTAGTTAATACATAAAGATCGTCTGTGCCCTCCACGCCATCAACTATCTGGTTAAATTTATCCCTTGCCTCGGTTACTGGCAAGATTTTATCAACATTAACTTGCAACATCATACCTCCAAAATAATTTAAAATTTAAAACATTCAATTTAAAATAAATGTTCTAGTGTCATGTCTAAATGTTTAAACATTACAAATTAAATAATTCAATTTGAATTCTAAATTGAAAATTTTAAATAAATTTTAATGCTACAATTGTCTGGCTATCGCATTGCTATCGTCTAGCTATTGTGTAAGCCACTAGCTTCCAACCCCATTTTACGACAAAACAGCATCTTGCGTCAATTTTTTGGCAATAATACTACGATGAGGTAAAATGATTATGTTTGATAAATAATGGACGAGGAATTATGAAAAAAGAAAATATCACTCAATTTTTGAAGTTTGCAGTTGTGGGTGTGAGCAATACGGCGGTTGATTGGATAGTGTATTTTCTATTGACTGGCTTTATTACCACCGATTTCTCTGCCAAGCCGTTGGCCAAAGCCATTGCTTTTTTGGTGGCAGTAACCAATTCATATATCTGGAATACTTTATGGACTTTCCGTAGAGAGTATCAAAAAACCACCAAAGGTGGCCAGCAAAAATATAAAGGAGTAATTTTTGTGAAATTTGTGTTAGTCAGCTTGGTCGGTTGGCTCATAAATTATCTGACATTTAAAATAACTTTAAATTCCACTCCAGACACTTTTTTTGTGCTAATTGGCAAAACGGTAAATATGCGTGATATTATTGCGCTGGTATTTGCCTCCGGTGCCGCCATACTCTGGAATTTCTTTGCCAACAAGCTGTGGACTTATAGGAAATAAAATAAGGTTTAGATTGACATATACTTGGCCCCAATTGCGGGATCATAATTTTGGTATGGACAAAGAGCAGATAAATATCTTATTTAAAAAACTAAATTGTTTTGTATTTAAAAATTTGCCATGAAAATGTATAGTGATAATATCTTGCTCCTAGTAGTTTCGTGATTGTTATAATATTGTTTTAGCAGTCGCTCACTTAGCAGAGTGTATCAGCTCTATCGTCAATAGACGGGGTTATTGCTGAAAACTTTGGCTTTATTCAAATCTGTGTTAATTTAATTATTTGCCAAAATTGGTTTTTTCATTAAAATATGGGATTAACAAAAAAATTGCTATCGAATAGTGGGGTTGTATTTGTCGGGATGACTATCGGCAATATTTTTTCGTATCTCTTTAATATGACAATGGGACGAATGCTTGGCCCTGTTGATTATGGCGAACTGACATTGTTGTTATCTTTTTTTACTTTGGCAAGTGTAGCTTGCGGGGCTATAACGACCATTATAATGAGATACTCCGGAGAATTATTTTTTTCAAAATTATACGGTGCATTAAACAAGTTTTACAATTTTATGATAAAAAATGTTGCCATAATGGCTACCGCACTGGCTTTTATGGTTCTGATTTTAGCTAAACCTATTGCCAATTTCTTTTCAATCTCAAATTGGGTCAATATTCTACCGATAATTGGCGCAATTATTTGTATATTCCTTCTGACTGTTAATAAGGGTTTATTGCAAGGCATGCAAAGGTTCGCCTCCGTATCATTCTTGGGGGCGTTTGAATATATATTAAGATTTGCTTTAGCACTCAGTTTTGTCACAGTTGGTTGGAAGTTATTTGGGGCGATGTTCGGCTTGAGTCTTGCCACTGTTTTTGCTTACATCGCAAGCATTTGGTTAATACGAAAATTAAATCTTACAAATTTAGCCAAAGCTGATAAGTCGTCAGTCTCATTTAATAAAAAAGAGATGATATCTTACGGCATGCCGGTGTTAATTTCTTCTATTATGCTAGCCCTATCTCTGAATATGGACATTTTTTTAGTTAAACGATATTTTAGCGCCGAGGAGGCTGGATTGTATGCAGCGATTTCGGTTATTGCTAAAATCATCCTCTATGTTGGTTCACCGATTATATCGGTTATGTTTCCGATGATCTCCGAACAGAGGGCAAAAGGCGAAAAGCATTACCAAATATTTTTCTTTTCGCTAATATTGACTTTGTTGCTCTCTCTTATGGTGTTGGGTGTTTATAGCTTAGCCCCGGGCACTGTAATAAAAATACTTTATGGCACAAAATATATAACTTTTTATTATCTATTACCACAAATAGGGCTGGCTTTTCTATTTTATTCTCTCATCAATCTCATGACCAATTATTACATGGCGATAAAGAATTTTGTTTTCGTCTGGTTTTATCTAATCACGATTGTTATGCAAATAGTGGCGGTTACTCTTTGGCACTCCGAGCTTTTGATTGTGATAAGGATATTTGTATTAAGTTTTGCGTTTCTCTTTGCTTTAATGACGGGATATTATGTTTTAATTAAACAAAAACAGATAAAATCATATATTATGGGAAGAGATGAACAATAATCCGAAATTATCAATAATTATTCCTGCCTTTAAAGAGGAGAAGAATATCTATAATACAATAGATGAGATTTTAAAATCACACGATATTTTAGATTATAGTTACGAGGTTATTATAATTGTAGATGGTTCCCCTGATAACACTGAAAAAGAGGCGCTTAGACACCGTTCGAACAGGGTGAAAGTTTATGCCTATAAGAATAATCATGGCAAGGGTTACGCCATTAAATATGGGGTTAAAAAAGCAAAGGGAGATATCATTACATTTACAGATGCCGGAGGAGATTTTAATCCAAAACAGTTTGATAAATGTATAAAATTGATGGAGATATTTGATGCAGATTTTGTTATCGGATCAAAAAGGCATCCCGCTTCAAAAGTTGATTACCCGTTTGTTCGAAGAATATATTCATATCTTTATCACAAAATGATTCGAATTCTTTTCGGTTTAAATATTACCGATACCCAAGCTGGTCTCAAGTTTATGAAAAAAGAAGTAGCAAAGAGTGTTATACCAAGAGCGCTTGTTAAACAGTATGCTTTTGATTTAGAGATGCTGGTTATTGCCAAACAACTTGGCTATGGTCGGATCTTTGAAGCACCTGTGGAGCTCAAGTTTAATAATAATAATTCAGGTATAAAAATTTCGACTGTCTGGAAAATGTTTATTGATACTCTTGCGATTTTTTATAGAGCAAAAATTATTAATTATTATAAAAATGAGCGTGATAATTAAGACAACAACGAGTGCCAGGATAGGTTTCTTGGGCAATCCAAGCGATGGCTACAATGGGAAAACTATCAGTTTTCCTCTACGCAATTTTAAGGCTGAGACAGTTCTTTGGGCATCAGACACCTTAAAGTTTATTTTAAATAATGAAGATCAGGACGAATATTCAGAGTTAGATGAGATGATCAGTTTTTTAAAAACTAATGGTTATTATGGCGGGATAAGGCTTATTAAAGCTGCTATCGTATCGCTATATAAATATTGCAATGAAAATCGGATTTTACTTCCTAAAAAGAATTTTACTATCAGCTACCGATCAAACATACCAAGGCAGAGTGGGCTGGCTGGCTCAAGTGCCATAATTATCTCGACATTAAAATCTCTAATCAGTTTTTATCAGATTGATAACAAAAAGATTTTGCCAGCAGTGTTAGCCAATATCGCCCTGTGGTCGGAAACAGAGGAACTCGGCATTGCTGCTGGTTTGCAGGATAGAGTTGTTCAATCTTATAACCAGCCGGTGTTTATGGATTTTTCTCCGGAGGCTTTCAAAAAAAACGATAATAAGCATGGCGATTACCAGACATTTGGAAGTTCGTTTCTACCAAATATGCTAGTTGCATGGAACAATAGACCCTCGGAGTCAGGCAAGGTTCATTCTAATATCAAAGCTAGGTTTCAATCAGGTGATAGCCATGTTATTGCCGCCATGAAGCAGTTTGCTTCAATAGCCGAAGATGGATATATAGCCTTAAAAAAGGGTGACAGATTAACTCTACACAGCTTAATGGACGCAAATTTTAATCTGCGACGCGAACTTTATGGAGATATGGTGGTAGGATTGGGTAATATCAAAATGATAGAGCTAGCCAGAAAAATGGGTGCGGCAGCCAAATTTCCCGGCTCAGGTGGGGCAGTTTTAATATTACCAAAACATGACCGAGACACAGGACAAATTATTAAATCTTTTATTTCCAGAGGATATAACATAGAAAGGATAAAATATGATGAGGAAGATAACTAAAGCTGTTATTCCGGCTGCTGGGATGGGCACTCGTTTTTTGCCTGCAACAATTGCTCAGCCTAAAGAGATGCTACCGATTGTAGATAAACCGGTGATCCAATTTGTGGTAGAGGAAGCCGTAGAGAGTGGCATCAAAGA
Source organism: uncultured Candidatus Saccharibacteria bacterium (assembly GCA_964558315.1). Taxonomy (GTDB): domain Bacteria; phylum Patescibacteriota; class UBA1384; order XYA2-FULL-43-10; family XYA2-FULL-43-10; genus MWCM01. Next base: position 17,771 of record CAZLCL010000010.1, on the reverse strand, counting down.
TATATTAATTATCACTGGTCGGAGTAAAAGGGCCATTGAAGATCACTTCGATCCTTCTTATGAGCTAGAAGATATGCTACAGAAAAAAAACAAGGAGGAGCTTTTAGAGAGTCTGCGATCAATATCTAACTTAGCCAATATACATTTTATTCGCCAAAAACGCCAAAAGGGCTTAGCTGATGCCATTTATCAAGCAAAAACTTTTATGGGAGACGACCCATTTGCGGTGCTTCTGGGAGATACCATAGTTTACTCTGATGGTAATGGTCACAATTTAGCTAAAATGGCCAAATTATATGAGGATACAGGTAAGAGTGTAGTGGCGTTGGAAAAAACACCTCTAGAGCAGATTTCGCGCTATGGAGTAGCGGGTGGTAAAATGCAAAATGAACGGGTGATGGATATAAATGAGTTGGTTGAGAAGCCAGAGGCCTCAAAGGCTCCTTCTGATTTAGCTATTGCCTCGCGCTATGTTTTTGCACCAGGCATTTTTAGTCTCATCGAAAAAACTAAACCAGGGATAGGCGGTGAAATTCAAATTACCGATAGCATGAAATTTTTAGCGGAAGCGAGCGAAATGCTGGGGTATATTATTGATGGTCATCGTTATGATATCGGTAACAAAGTGGACTTTGTAAAAACTAATATTGATTTTGCTTTAAGAAGAGATGATAGTCGTAAAGAGGTAATAGAACACATTAAAAAGATATATAAGGATTTAGTATGAAAACTTACTTAGTAACCGGTGTTGCCGGTTTTTTAGGGTCGAACTTGGCGATCAGATTGATACAAAATGGTCATAAAATAATTGCGGTGGATGATTTATTCACTGGTCGCATGCAGAATTTAGAGGAGGTCAAGGACCATCAAAGTTTTCGCTTTATTAATCATGACATTCGAAAGCCATTAAAGGTTACAGAAAAAATTGATGTAATATGCAACTTGGCCTGCCCCGCTTCACCGCCAAAATATTATCTTGATCCTATACGGACTCTGGAAACCTCATCAATGGGGACACAAAATATGCTGGAGTTAGCACTAATCAAAAATGCGCGGTTTTTTCATACCTCAACCAGTGAGATCTACGGCGATCCTTTGGAGCACCCTCAAAATGAGAGCTATTTTGGCAATGTAAATCCATATTGTAAAAGGTCGTGTTATGATGAGGGAAAACGATATGCGGAAGCACTAATTTATGAATACAAGAATGAGAAAAATTTAGATACATCCATTATTAGAATATTTAATACCTATGGACCCAAAATGGATCCTAACGATGGCAGGGTCGTGACAAATTTTATCAGTCAGGCATTACGCGGGGAGGATATTACTGTGCAGGGCGATGGCAAACAAACCAGATCTTTTTGCTATGTTGATGATCAAATCGAGGGCATTGTTAAGATGATAGAATCGGGCGAAGAGGGTCCGATAAATATTGGTAATCCTGATGAGTTCACAATTCTTGAGTTGGCCAACATGGTGATTAAACTTACAGAATCCAAGTCAAAGATAATTCACGTTGAAGCTGCCGAATCCGACCCGAAGCAACGCAAACCCGATATATCTTTGGCTAAATCAAAACTTGGCTGGGGACCTAAAGTTAAGCTTGAAGATGGGCTTAAAAAGACAATTGAATATATGAAAAAAGCTATTTAGACCGGACCGTTTTAGTTTCAGGTTTCGCGCCAAGGTGTTAGAATAAAACTATGAAAAACCCGAAGATTTCAATAATTATACCCGTCATCGCGGTTAATGATTACATAAGAGAGTCTATACCGGAGATTTTAAAGCTGGATTGGCCTGACTACGAAATCATTATTTTTACGGATGAAGCGGACACAAAGCACAAATGGGATAAAACAAGAATTATTCCATCAGGGAGGGTCGGTCCGGCAGAGAAGCGAGATTTGGCTCTAAAATATGCCACAGGCGAAATCCTAGCCTTTTTGGATGATGATGCCTACCCTGAGCCAGACTGGCTAAAAAAGATGATACATTGCTTTGTGGAGGATAATAAAGTGGCGGCAGTCGGCGGACCGGCAATTACTCCTCGGCATGATGGTGTGCTACAAAAAGTCTCCGGTGCGGTATTCGAATCATATTTGGGCGGTGGTTTTGCCCGCAATCGTTATCTTCGCATCGGCGGGCATTGCCAGTGCGATGATTGGCCGACAGTCAATTTGCTAGTGCGAAAGGATGTTTTTGAGCAAGTTGGCGGTTTTGATAGCTCATATTGGCCGGGTGAGGATACCAAACTATGCCTCGATATTATTGAAGCCGGTTATACCATAAAATACGATCCTGAAGGTGTGGTATATCATCATCGCCGTTCCGACTTGCTCAAGCATTTTAAGCAAATCGGTAATTATGCCTTGCATCGCGGTTTTTTTGCCAAGAAATATCCTAAAACCTCGCTAAAGATTGGTTACTTCGCACCGACATTGTTTATTTTGTATTTAATAATTTGGATTTTTATATTGTTTAGAGTTTCGAATATAGAATTTAGAGTTTATGCCTGCATTCCTGCTCTTGTTTACGCTGTCGGCCTCGTTGTTGATTTTCTTGTCATCTCTATTCGCCACCGCAATCCTTTGGTCGGGATTATTACCTTGCCCATGATTCTATTTACTCATGTCTGGTATGGTGTTCGATTTGTTTGGGGTCTAATAATTACAAAATTAGACAGATAACCATGCCTCATATGATTTTTTTATGTAAAAATATCGCTTGCATACAAGCCGGTGATTTTGGTAATTGCCTTGCACAGTCTTTTCCAATCGAATAATGCATCTAACGACCCTCTTGTCTAATATCAGTTTTTACATTAATAATCTCTTAATATACTATTCCTCGAATTCTGTTCTTTGATCCCTTCGGAGAGTTTATCTCTGGCGATTTTCATCACTTTGGCAATACACTTTACTTCATGTCATCACTAGTGATAACATGAATTGCCTTAAGAAAATTCACAGCGAGTCTCCTTGCTCGTAAGGGACGGGATATGGTAGACTCTATGTATCGCGTTGAAACGCGTAGTGATAATGTTGCTATTAATGCGTCTATGATTTGTAGGAGAAAATATGCCTGAACTAAAAAAGCTGGTTAAGCCAAGCAAAGAGCAAAAGGAGAAGAATGGGGAATATAAGATCTCGATTTCCTATCCGCCGATGCCGGATGATAAGGGGACTCCATGTCTTGGCCAAAATCGTCAGTTTCAGTGGTTCAACAATCCTACCTATATTTATCCTATGGTGCCTTCTTATGCCGCATCGCTTTTGCAAGAACATGGCTATACGGCAATGTGGGATGATGGTATTGCCGAGGAGATGACGCCGGACGAATGGCTGGACAGACTCAAGGAGTTTAAACCGAATTTGATTGCTTTCGAGTCCAAAACTCCGGTTATCAAACGGCACTGGAAAGTGATTGATATCATCAAAGAAGAAATTCCGGAGGCTGTGGTGGTGCTAATGGGCGATCACGTTACCGCTATGCCGGAGGAATCGATGCGGAATTCTAAAGTTGATTATATTTTAACCGGTGGTGATTACGATTTTTTATTACTAAACTTGGCGAATCACATCAATCACGGAGAGAGATTGGAAGCAGGAATCTGGTTTAGAAAAATCAAAGATCAAAAATCAAAGATCAAAAATAATGAAGGGGAATTTGATAACACCGGGCATTTTTTGCTTAATCACGATTTGGACGACCTGCCATTTATTGACCGAGATCTAACCAAATGGCATCTCTACGCCTATAAAAACGGAAATTACAAAAGAACTCCTGGAACCTATACTTATGCGGCTAGGGATTGCTGGTGGGGCAGGTGTGCTTTTTGTTCTTGGACAACTCTGTATCCGGGTAAAGATTACCGCAAGCATTCAGCGAAAAGGATGTTAGATGAAGTTGGTATGTTAATCGAAAAATACGGCGTCAAAGAGATTATGGATGATTCCGGCACATTTCCTGTCGGTGATTGGCTCAAAGAGTTTTGTAACGGAATGATTGAACGCGGATATAATAAAAAAGTAAAAATCGATTGTAATATGAGACTGAAAGGACTTAACCAAGAGACATATAATCTTATGGGACGAGCCGGTTTTAGATTTATCTTGTATGGTTTAGAATCAGCAAATCAAGAAACTCTTGATAGAATTAATAAAAACTTACAAGTCGAAGAAATCGAAAAAGGGGTGGCTATGGCCAAAAAAGGTGGATTGGAGCCACACATTACAACCATGATGGGATATCCTTGGGAGAGTAAAGAAGATGCCAAACGCACTATTGAGCTATCCAGAAGGCTGTTTGATAAGGGTTATGTAGATACGCTTCAAGCCACCATCGTTATCCCGTATCCTGGGACGCCATTGTTCAAAGAATGCCAAGAGAATAATTTGTTGACTACGAACGATTGGGACAACTTTGATCAACGCATGGCCATTATGAAATCTCCTTTGACCGAAGAAGATATTAAAGAGCTAACCCAAGAACTATATAAGTCATTCATCACTCCCAAATTCATCTGGCGCAAGATTATCGGGGTGAGATCATGGGATGATGTTAAATTCCTTTTTCGAGCAGGAGGAAAAGTCTTGGGGCATTTAATGGATTTCTCGCCTAAAAATAAAGAGGTCAAAGAGCGCGATAGTGGTGACAAATGCTAAAGATGATGTCTTTCGTTATTAATTATGTTTTTTGATGAAATAATTCATTTTTTGCTATCATTAACTGCCGGGATTGCGGTCGGTTATTTAACTGGTAACTATTATGCAGTTTTGTTTGCAATTTTATTTGGCTTCTTTATCGATCTAGTCGATCACAGTATCGATTATCTAATTTATACAAAAGGCAAAAAATTTAATATCAACTATTTTTTATCAGGAAAGTATTTTGATGATTCCGGAAAAGTATATCTTATATTTCATGGGTTCGAATATGCCATAATATTATTCATTTTAGCCTTAGTATTCAAAGAATTTGCATGGATTTTTTTATCTATTGGAGTGTCTCTGTTTCTGCATTTAGTCTATGATACAATTTCCAACAAACCTGTTTGGCCTACTTATTTTATCCTCTATAGGGCTTGTCATGGTTTCAATCATAAAGATTTTAAATTCCCAAAATGTAAGGATTTAAAATGAAAATCGCTTTTTTCGATCTAAGGCCCGAAGATAAAGATTTTCTTGAAAAAAATATGCCTAAAGACGAGTTGGATCTTTTCGAGGAGTCTGTGAGTGATAAATTATTACAAAAAACTCCAGATGTCGAAATTATTTCATTCCGAGACAGATCCAAACTCAATAAAAAACAGGCAGAGAAATTGCCTAACTTAAAACTAATTGCAAATCGCACTACAGGTTTTGATAACGTTGAAAAATCTATTTATGAAAGAGGTGATATTCTTTTATGCAATGTTCCTGCCTATGGGGCCAGCACGGTTGCTGAATATGTTTTTGCACATATCTTAAATATCAGTAGGAAAATTTCGAAGAGCATTCTAACTCATGACAATCAGTTGTTCGAAGAAAGGTCTATCTGTGGTATAGATTTAGAAGGAAAAACTATTGGGATAATTGGCGCCGGGAAAATCGGTTTTAATGTAGCCAGAATTGCTAGTGGTTTTAATATGAAGGTTATCGGATATGACATATTTCAAAACCAAGAGGTGGCAAAAAAGTATAATTTGCAATACTGCGAGCTGGAAGATCTTTTAAAACAATCCGATATCATATCCTTAAACTTACCTTTGACCCCAGAAACACGATATATTATAAATATGGATAGCATAAAAAAGATCAAAAAAGGCACCATATTAATTAATACGGGTAGAGGCGCGTTAATTGATGTTAGAGCGTTAATATGGGCACTTGATAGAAACATCTTGTTTGGTGTAGGGTTAGATGTTCTTGAGGGCGAAGACATAATATTTAAAGGTCGGGATCGGGAAAAAATTGAGATAGATGACCACAACCTAAGACTACTTAAATATGATAATGTAATAATTACTCCTCATAACGCCTTTAATTCCTGTGAGGCATATCAAAGGATAATGGAGACAACAGTGGAAAATATCAAAGCTTACAAGAAAGGCTCCGCACAGAATTTGATAGTATGATCGCCATGATGCAAGAAAGAAATATATAAACCTATAATCTCAAGAGAGGCGATTCCTTTTTATTGGCCTCGTTGCATTTTATTGCATCATAAAAAGGGTTGAATTTGATTGATAAGATTGCTCTAAAATGCTATGCTAAAAATATATTTTTAACTGGTTTTTTTTATGATCAATATTACAAAGCCAATAATTGAAAAAGAAGAAATTGAAGCAGTCAACAAAGTATTAAAATCAGGCATGATTGCGCAAGGACCAGTAACAGCTGGACTCGAACAAAATTTTGCTTCATACTGCGGCACCAAATATGCGGTTGCTTTTAATAGTGGGACAGCGGCTATTCATGCCGCCTTGTATGCATTAGGTATCAAAGATGGAGATGAAGTTATCACTACCCCGTTTACTTTTGTGGCCTCTGCCAATCCTATTTTGATGCAGAGGGCACAAGTTGTTTTTGCTGATATCTCGGAAGATGATTTTTGTATATCTTCGGAGGAGATAGAAAAAAAAATCACGCCGAAGACCAAGGCGATTATTCCTGTTGACCTTTATGGTCAGCTTTGTGACTTTGAAGAAATCGCAAAGACTGCTCAAAAACATAATTTGAAGATTGTTGAGGATGCCTGCCAGGCTGTTGGGGCGGAAGTGAAGGGTATAAAAGCGGGTAATTTTGGCGATATCTCTGCTTTCTCGTTGTACGCAACCAAAAATATTCAGTCTGCAGAGGGTGGCTTGATCACAACAGATAATGAAGAGTGTTACGAAAAATGTAAAATGCTCCGCCATCATGGCCAATCGGAAAAAGTTCGTTATGAATATCTAGACCTCGGTTACAACTATCGGACAACCGACATCTGTGCCGCCATCGGAGTCGAACAGCTAAAAAAAATTGATAGAATAACCGACGCCAGGATTAGTAACGCCAAGAGATTATCTGAAGGGTTAGGTGGCATCAAGGGCTTAATATTGCCACAAACCAAAGATAGCCATAAACATGTTTTCCATCAATATACTATTCGAATTACCCGAGATTTCAAATCTTCAAGAGATGAGCTTCTGGAATATCTTAGAGAGCAGGAGATTGGAGCTGGAGTTTATTACCCAAAACCTTTGCATTTGCATCAGCATTTCCAAAAGATGGGATATAAGGTGGGGGATTTTCCGGTTGCCGAGCGGATAGCAAGCGAAGTGATCTCTCTCCCCGTTCATCCTTTGCTTCAGGATAATGAACTGGAATATATAATTAAAAAAGTCAAGGATTATGTCAAATAAATTAAAAGCTGCCGTTATCGGTATCGGCAATATGGGCAAGAATCATGTCAGGACATATTTTGAAATTGAAGACATTGATCTTGTGGCTATTGCAGAGCTAAACGAGACTCTTGGAACAGAAATGGCAGGGCAATTTAAAGCGCAGTATTATAAAGATTACAAATATATGCTTACCTCTATAAAACCGGACATGGTTTCGGTTTGTGTCCCGACAGCATATCATTTTAATGTAGCCAAAGATGTTATTAATGCAGGAGTCAATTTACTACTCGAAAAACCGATTACTATGCAGGCGGCAGAGGGGAAGGAATTACTTAAATTGGCGAAAAAACGGGGTGTTAAAATACTTGTGGGACACATAGAAAGATTTAATCCAGCAATAAAAAAGGTTAAGGAGATGATTGACAAGGGAGAATTGGGAGAAATTACCTCAATTATGGCGCGCCGCGTTGGAGGTTTTCCTCCGCAGATTAAGGATGCCAATATTGCTGTGGACTTGGCTATTCATGACATAGATATTGTTAATTATTTGCTTGACGATTTGCCTAAAGAGGTTATAGTGGCAAAAAGAAGTAGCCACATCAAGAAGAGAGAAGATTCTGTCGAGATTTTTATGAAATATAAATGTGCCTCCGCCTATGTTCAGGCTAATTGGATTACACCGGTCAAAATTCGTAAGCTCAACATCACCGGAACGGAGGGTTATCTGGAGATGGATTATATTAATCAAAAGATAGAATTTTATAAAAGTAATTACGACAAATTTATTCAGGAGATCGGCGACTTTTCGGATTATATTCTGCGTTTTTCTGATCCCGATCGCATAGATATCAATGTCGCCAAAAAGGAGCCTTTGCGAGAAGAAATCTCATATTTGGCTGATTGCATAAGAAAAGATAGGGAGATCGATTGTAGATACGCGGTTGAGGCATTAAAAATAGCTCAAAGTTAACAACTTAAAAATTGATAAACAGTATAACAATGGATAATAAATCTAACAAACCGAGCGAGGAAATTATGGAGAGAAAAGATGTGAAAATTCATCCAACGGCTGAGGTGTCCGATATGGCTGATATAGGTGAAGGGACGAGGATTTGGAACTGGGTACAGGTTCGCGAGAATTCGAAGATTGGAAAGAATTGTATCTTGTCAAAGGGTGTTTACATAGATGCTTATGTTGAGATCGGCGACAATGTTAAAATCCAAAACAATGTTTCTGTTTATCATGGGGTTACACTCGAGGACGGCGTTTTTGCCGGACCTCATGTCTGTTTTACTAACGATAAGAATCCGCGCGCTATCAGTGAGGACGAGAGCCTAAAATCTGCCGATGATTGGGCTATTACCCCGATTGTAGTCAAAAAAGGAGCTTCTATCGGTGCTAACTCAACTATTTTACCTGGTGTTACTATCGGTGAATATGCGCTTATCGGTGCCGGCTCGGTGGTAACTAAAGATATTCCAGCTTTTTCTTTGGCCTATGGTAGCCCTGCTAGGGTGGTTGGCGAAGTTGATAAAAAAGGTATCGTAATTGAGAAATAATATGTCAATTAAACCTCTTGTTTCTATGGTTTTGTTTACCTATAATGCCGAGAAGCATATCGAGAATAATCTAAACTCAATGCTTAAACAAAAGTATGAGAATTTTGAAATTGTAATGGTTGATAAATATAGCAAAGACAGAACAAAGAATATTGCAAAAAGATTTAAACAAGTTAAGATATATGATGCTCCATTGGAGCGATCTACTCAAGCAAATTACGGAGTTAAAAAAGCTCGCGGCAAATATGTCTTTTTGACGGCTGTTGATATGGAATATCAGCCCGAGTATATATCGAAATGTGTAGAAAAATGTGAAAATGAACAATATGATGCGATATACACATCTGTCCTCACCAAAAACGATTCTTTTTTTGGTAAGTGCAAAGCTCTCGAAAGGTTATGTTATGTCGGTGACGATCTTCACGAGACAGCCAGATTTATTAAAAGAGAAATTTTCTTGGACTTGGGCGGATACGATGAAAATTTAGTCGCCGGCGAAGACTATGACTTTCAGAGACGTTTAAATGAAGCCGGTTATAAGACCGGCCGGGTAGATGTATTTGCCGAATATCATCTCGGCGAAGAGGAGACTATAAGCCATATAGTTAAACGCTCTTATTATTATGGAAAGACCTTATACAATTTCTTAAAAAAACATAAAGGATCAAGTGTCGCTCAAATGTCGCCTGTTAGATCGGTATATTTTAAACATTGGCGAATATGGGCGAAGGATCCGATCCACACGCTTGGTTTTATCTTTTATAAGTTCCTTCAATATCTTTTTGGTTCGCTCGGTATGGGTGTGGCCGTTATTACTAACTATGGGATTAAAAAAAATGGTTAAGATTAGTAATCTATTTGAGCACATCTATTGCAAGCTTAGGGAGATTTATGAAAAGAAATCTTTCGAGTCTTTTCTTTTCCTTCTCTTGTGGGTATTATTAATAAACTTAAAACTGACGAGTAAATTCAGCGTCTATCTAAGCGGGAAAGCCATAATAATCATCTTGTGTTTAGCCGCTCTGCCACTTTTCGGTATCAAAACTAAAGGTTTCATATATATTACTTGCTTTTTTCTCGCCCTGATCCCTTTTTCGGTAATGATATCGAAATTTGGACTGGCCTCAATGATATCAAGCGCGGCTTTCATCTCTTTGTTTTTTGCCCTGGTTGTTGCCCCGATTTACTTCTGGTTTTATAAAAAACTGTCAGCCATAATCCTGTCAAAACAAGCAAAACAAACCTAGACGGTATGGTGAATCGGTCAATGTGGGCTTGCGGAGAATATTTTAAGATAATGTTGGCGGTTCCTTCAGCTTTCAGTTCCCAGCTGTTCGCGTAATTATCAGATAGCTGGTGATTATTCTCGCCGACTTTCGTACACCCGGTTTCTTTGCAAATAGAAGCCTTCCAGAGAGCATTATAGCTATTATTTAGCCTTAAGGTGTAGGTACTCTCATTCTCAAATTTAAAATCATTAATTACATAGATAGAGGGGCTAATCTGCTCAAAGTCTGTTTTTACTAACTCTCCATCTCTCCTAATGTTTAGGATAGGATTGATCTCCTCGTCGCCCCCGATTTCATACAGCTCCAGGCTTCCAGCTTCGAATATCTTTGACGTGTTTGGGTGTGCCGAAACTTGAGATGCTATTTGCGAGGAGCGTTCTATAGCCTTGGGAGGGTTGGCCAGATAGCCACTGTAATCATACATTATATCTCTATCCAGCAGAATATATTTAAAGCTCAGTTCTTTCGAGATCTCCTCTATCTTCTCGGGTTGCTCTACCAATAGCTCATAGTAGTTGTTAATTTTTAGATCCGCCTTGCTTGTCGGAAAAGATGTATAGCGGACCGTGGGGCGATCAAGCAGCACTAAGGCGGGTGTATCTCCGGCAAAAAACCCTTCCTGCCAATTATATCCTACTGCGTATCCGGTGGGTGGCATAAGCATTATCCTGTCATTTTGAAGGGTGTTTGTTTTAATAAATTCATTCATGTCGGACCAGTAACCAGGAACGCTCACATGGTTGCTTCTGAGCAACCCCGTGTTCCTATCCGAAATAACTTCGCCGGTAATCAGGGGATATGAAGTGAGCAAAATAGAAAAGAGCAAAAAAAAGAATATTAATGATGGCCTAATCTTGCCGTTATTTGGTTTGAAAATTAAGTAAGAAGAGCCCAAGCCAAATAATACGGATATCGCTAAAAGATGAATTGGTGTAAATTTTGCCCATGGCTCTCGAAATATCCATAAAAAATGAAATTGCTGGAAGAGATATGCATACCATGATCCAAATGGTTCTCCAGATCCTTTGGCCAGAAAAATGCCAATCGCTAGCAGGAAAGCAAAATAAATTACATACCGATGGTTGCGTTTAGCTGTTATTGCTAACATCGCAATTAAAGCGGGAATATAGCTTAGAAAAACAAGGGGAAAGCGGTCATAAAAATCGGCAAATGGAAAATAGGGCTGAAAGTTGTGAGTCTCTTTCCACCCCCATGAACCAAGGAAGCGCCAAAAATTAAAAAACTGTTTTGTGTCAGTTTGTTCAAAGTTAAAAACTTCACCGCCGGAAGATTGGTTAAAGGATAAAATATTTTGGGCGTAGGGGATCAGCCAATAGGCATTTATTGCGAACCAAAGAATAATTATAAGTAAAGTAAAATTTACGGCATGCAAGATGTGGCTTTTGTTTTTTATGATGAAATATAAAAGATAAAGAAATAAAACGATCGGTATTACGCTGACCACAGCTATGTTTACAAATGAACTGCCGATTAATGTCATCACGATAGCTATGGGCAAAGCGTAAAGAAATCTTTGCTTCTTCGATTCAAGACCTTTAACAAAAAACAATAGCACCAGGGGGAGACCAAACAAAACCAGTTTGGTGTTTGTTTGGAATGGACCAATCTGAATTATATATAAATTAAACATATAAAGAACGGCAGAAAAAAAGGCTGCAGTTTTTATGTTTTGAACCTTGGGGAATAAAACTTTTACTAAATAGTAAACAGACACCCCTGGCAAAACAAAAAGCAAAAGAATCCATATCTTTTCAATTAAAATTATATTAATTCCCAAATAGCTCAGAGCCTGCCAAAACGGAACAACTGTCTGTGTGTAGGGGAGATAGATATTCGGCCCGCCAAAGTTGAATAGTCTGTCATTCCAGGCGTAAAACACATCTGGTGCAAAGCCTAAAGGATTAATTAGCCAAGACTCGTCGCCCCCAGCAATCATGAGTCCGCTTCTAAACCATAGAATCGGCGCTAAGCCCAATATAAGCACACCAAGCAGATAGTAATCGATTTTAACTTGCCTGATTTTTTTCATAGATAGAAATGGCTACCAGATAAATTAATGATGTTCCTAGCGTAAGTAAAAACAATGAAAATAGATAAGTAAATATTCGTTGCGGTCTATAATAGATGGTTACTTCATAATTCCCTCTTTCGTTTACAAACCAACCGTTCGCATATCCGTTAGCTTTAAAATGGTAATTATCTTGTAGGGGTTTGCCATTAATGCTAGCCTCCCAACCGGAACTAAAACTTTCTAGAAAGGTTAGAATATAATCCGAGGTCGCATTCTCAACATCAACTTTATAACTTACCGGAGACACTTTCTTAAACGATATTGTTGGCGCTTCATTTATTCTTGATACCTCGGGAAGGCTCTGATTTTCCCTGTCAAGATTAAATACGGGTTTCTCAAAGAAGTCGGCTTGATTCAATGTTTTTTCCAGATCGAGTATATTATTAGGTTCGTTAGGATCAATTTTTAGATTATCTGAAATTAAGTTAGTGCTACTATAGATTTTGTTTGAGAAAAGGCTGTTCTCATATAAATCAAAATAAGTGTTAGATTCAATTAGCTTTATATCCGGCTGGCGACTAAGCGACATTCGTAGTTGATCATATGGCACCACCTGTCTTGTGTATGGTTCAATGTCTTTGTGAAGCAAAACATACCTTGCATTCATAAAATAAAGATAATGGCTAAGTTCTGTATTTACACCATGATTGATTATGTCATATGCGGTGGTCATTAAATATACCGCTTCAAGATTTGCCAATCTATTTTCGGGATAATCTCTTATTATTGGGGCATCGAATATGTAACGAGAGAAATCAGGCATATCATATGGCGCCCATTTGTATTTGGTGAGCCACTCTTCTTGAGGTAGAATAAAAATTCCTCCATCACCGACGTTGTCTCCAATCATCTTATTAACCTCGTAATATTCTTCAGGAATGTGGATCGGTTTTAAAAAACCTTGCAAATTGCCGCTTAATATTGGCGAATTGCCGGCTAAAAATATCAGCATGAATATGGCCACGAAAAAAGCTTTCAATTTGATATTCCTCAGGCGATCAATCGCTGTAGCCAAGAAGATTGCGCCCAAAGCCGAATAGCAGAGCATCGTGATTTGGGCAAATTTATGGGGGTTTCTAAACATCTGCAGATAGCTAACCTTTGACATGGCGAACTGTTGAAAATCTCCCCATATGCCTTTGTCTCCAATCGCAAATAGAAAACTAAATACAAAGAGCAGTAGGAGGTATTGAAGAATATGTTGTTTTTTGAACGACTTTTTCAGGAGCATTAACAGCGCTCCGATGACAAAAACGACATACAAAACCGCTAATGCTAACTTTGATCCGATAACCGGCTTGGGAATACCGGCCCCGATTAATGCATCGAAGTAGCTGGCTGATTCTGAAATGGTTTTCCAGTTAAATAGCCACATTCGGTTAATATCTTCTATCTGGCTGCTCCTGCTGAGACTTAAGATGCCGGGTAGAAACCACCATGAATGAAATATTAAGAGACCGAGAAGCAAAACAAAAATGAATTTCAAGACAAAAATCTTGTTTTCCCGTGTTGCTAATGAATAGAATAAGAATAAAAATGCAGGCATGAAGATAATTATTAAGGAGGGAACGCTGGTAATAGCCGCCAATATCGACAACAAGGCAATATATAATGCATATCGATATTTTTTCGTATCGACAGCTTTTATTGAAAAGAGAAGAAAAGCGGGAGCAAAAGCGTAGCAAAAAATTAATACATGCTGTCCCTGCGAAAGAAGGTGAAGAGTCACGGGGTTGAATACATATATGAAAGATCCGAGTAAAGAAGGGAGCTTCTTCTTTGTCAGGTAGAGATTAAGCAAATATGAGAATAAACCGGCCAGAAACAACCCCAGAATAAACCAAAATTTTTGTAATATTGGAAGTGGCACTCCCAGCTTTGTAAAGAGTGCGAGCAAAGCGTAAAAAGGAATTTGTGAAAGAAAAGCGGAGGAAACATCGAAGCCCATCGTAACTTTGTCGTACCACACAAATAGCTGAGAGTAAAAGTTGTTTACCGGCATAAGAGGAAAGTCAGAATCGGTCCTTTCCATTAAGCCTGTTATGCCGGTTTTCCAGAACGGCAATATGGATAAGAACATAATTATCAAGTAAGGCAAATTATTTTTGGTAGATTCTCGAAAGATCCTTTTCATACTTTAAAAAATATCATCTTATAGTCAATCAGACAACAGCGTTGAATATTTAGATCAAATATCTTATTATTGTTATTGTGTTGGAATCGTTCAATTCTCATAATTTTCGGGTTTTATGAAATCTTTTTCTTTGTTCGTCAAGAAATATTGGCTCGCCCTTTTCGCTCTTTTTGTCGTTCCGGGGGTCGCACACGCTTTTTACTCCCGTTATGGATTCAATCAAGTCACAGATTATGGTTTCATTTTGGCTCAGAGTAGGCGATTGCTTGACGGCCAAATACCTCATTTGGATTTCATCTCCATAAGGCCTGTCGGCTCGGCTTTTCTACATCTGCCTGAAGTATTGATTGGGGGCGATTTTACATTTTATCTCTCTAAAGCTGTGGTCTGGTTCCAATTCGGGGTGATTACCTACATCTGGACACAGATACTCGACAGGTCATTCAAATTGTTTTTATCTGATTGGATAAAAGGCATAATTATTATCGTAGGATTTGCATTCGCCAGTCATAACTTTTTACTGACGCCCTGGCACACTTTAGACGGCATTTTTCTAATTTCCTTAGGCTATTATTTGTTGACCATAAAGCCAAAATCTTACCTGAAAATATTAGCTTACTTTTTGATCGGATTTGCTTATATTTGCAAACAGAATTTTTTACCGGTTCCTATTTTGGTGCTAATAATTCAAAAGGATTATCGAAACTGGAGGATGTGGTTAGCCGCCGCGGCGCCGGCTCTTTTATATCTTATAATTCTCATCTCCAACGGAGCAATAGACTCGGCTTTTGTTCAGTTTACTGCTCAGTCAAATCTATCCTTTTCGGCCTGGAAAATATATTCTTTTCGAGATAATTTTATATACGGCTTAATTTACGGAACTATCATCATAGCAATAATTTCGGTTATTAGCAGAAAGCTTAATAAAGTTATTAAGCTTTTGGCGACATTTGCTCTCTTGGCCTGCTTGTACTGGTTAATGTGGTCCTTGAATGTCGACTTGTCGAATGGTAAAGCCATTATAAATGGCACCTTTCTACCCTTCGGATTGCTTTTAGGCTTGATGATCGGGCAGATTATTTCAGAACAACAGTGGTTAGATTTAAAGACAGTTACTGTCATTGCAGTTATTTCATGGCTTTCTGTAATATCAATGGGCTATCTAACACCCGCTTTAGCTTCCGGCATTCTTGTCACCACCCTCTCAATGTTTATGTTTGCAATTGTTCAAAGGGTTAAGTTTAAATCTGTGTTTATAGTAAACACATCTCTTTTTTGTATTTATGCCATATTTGTCACGGCTTCATTCAATAATACACGCCTGAACCATATATATGCCGATGAATCTGCTAAGTCGCTGGTTAGTCCGATGGGCGACGTATTCCCCGGTGCCCGAGGTTTAAGAACATATCAAGAAAATAGGGAGGTCTTGCTGGAATTACAAGAGGTCATAAAGCGTTATCAGGGAAAACGCTATGCAATCTTGCCGGATTATGCATCTTATTGGGTGAAATCAAAAGACAAAAATCCGATTTCGATTGATTGGGCAATTGATCAGGAATTATATGATTTTGGTTATAAAAGAGTATATCGCGACCTAGAGCGTTTAACGCGTGAAGGTGGTATAATAATCTTAGAAAAATTTAATAATCCGCCACCTTATCGGGCTATTCTGGATATTGTTCCCGAGAAATTTTCTATCATTGAAGAAACAACATATTTTCGAATTTATCAGGGAGGCACACTCTAAAAAATGAAACGAGTTTTTAAGAATTATTACCCATTTGTCTTTATTGCGGCAACTCTCATCGCTCTGTTTGTCGCATATTGGTGGCCCTTTCTAAGAGGGGAATATTTTGGACCTAAGGGTTGGGATTGGCAGTGGTTTTTCAAATATTTTTTATTTATCAAACAATCTCTGATGGCAGACAGGCTTCCTGTATTCGACTACCATTCCACCATTCCTTTTTTAGCAAATGGCGAGACTTCGGCGTTTTATCCACTCAATATTTTGCTCAAATATATTAGTATTTCAACATTCATAAAGGTCAATTTATTTTTTCATTATTGTTTGGGCACAGTCGGCCTTTATTTAATATTTAAAAAATTTAACATCTCGTTCAAGTTGCTTCCTCTAGCCGTAATAATCGCACTGCTAAATGGTAACTTTTATGCTCATTTTTACATTGGCCATTATGGCTGGATAAGTTATCTGCTCTTGCCAATTTACTATGCCGTTTACTTGAATAGGGAGAAGAGTTATTTTTATCCTTTGCTAATGGGGGCTATACTTTCGCTGGTGTATTATCAAGGTGGCCAGCACATAATGATTTGGTTTTTGATTTTGACTGCGATCTTAGTCATATATGATATTGCGGAGAAGAGAAATTTCTATTCTGCGCTAAAAATGATTCTGATAATAGCAGCATCTTTTTCCCTGCTGTCAGCCGCTAAGCTAATTCCCAGCAATTTTCTATACGGTCAAACATACGATCAAGACAGCCCCGTTTTGGGTGGTTTTAAATATCTCCAAGATGCTTATTATTGTTTAACTAACGGTTGTTTTTCCGATACGGTGGGCCCCAATTATCCATGGGTTCTGAAGTGGTGGGAGAAGTATTCTTACGTGGGCCAGCTACCAATTTTGATTTACTTATTTTATATTTTTTTGCCTTTCAAAAAGCGTTCCGCTAAGGAGAGGGCTCTTTTATTGACGGGGATTCTCTTTTTGCTATTTTCAATTAATCAGGTTTGGTATTATTTATCGCATTTTAGTCATTCAACGGTTTTAATCAGTCAGCGTCATCCTTCAAGATTTATCATCATGTTTATTTTTAGCCTCTCCATACTCGTTCCTCTTTGGCTCAATAATTTGATTGATAAGCTAAAGAATCCGAAAGTGGCTAATGTAATTATTACAATGGTTACACTTTTTGTTGCTTTGGATGTTTTATTGATTGCCCATAAAGATTTTACTTATAATAAAAATAATTTTAGTGCTGGTGTGCTAGGTTCGCTCTATGAAGAATCTAAACAACCGATATATACAATTTCCGATCCAAAAGTCGTTGATATTTCAGGCACAATAGGTGCATATACCAACAGCCTAACTTTTAATATTCGCGCTACGGAGGAATTTACTATATATTTTCCATCACTCTTAATTAAACAAAGCAAAATCAATTTGGTTGCTAAAGATTCTCACGGCAACCAATATAAGCAGATCGATAATAATAACAATCCCGCGCTTAAACTTCCAGCCGGAGAATACGGCATCAAAATATGGGATACAATGTATATGAGCAAGTGGCCGTTTGTGGTTTCCTT
>CAZLCL010000009.1:0-28042 GCA_964558315.1 uncultured Candidatus Saccharibacteria bacterium | reverse complement strand
GGCCCCGTCGGTCCCAAGGGCGACACCGGATGCCAGGGTCCGCAGGGCCCCGTCGGTCCCGCAGGGGTGACGATGGGTGGCTGGTCGGTCAAGCCGCTAGGCGAGGCTGATGCAGCTAGCCAGAAGATGTCTGACACCCGGGGGCTAGCAACCACCGGTGTTAAGACTTCGGAGAGCCGGCAGATCTTCGGTGCTTGGATCTCCCGCGAGAGCGGGGATTTCAGCGCCGAGACCAGCGACAGCACTTGCGGTCCCGGCACCCCGAAGGCTCCGCCCATGCCGGGGCAGTAGGCAGTAGTAAGACGAGGGAGAACTGGAGGGAGCAAAGCCAAACAAGCTACGCTCCAAGGAAATGGTCCCGAAGTGCCACGCGCACTTCGGGACTCGTCTCGAGCGAATTATTAATTAATTCATTCGAGAACGGGAATTGAAAAAGTTGTAACAACACGGTCTAACACGGGTAGAAAAGCAAAATGCGAAATGCATTATGCAAAATGCAAGATGCAATGTGCATAAAGTGCATCAGAATAAAGAATAATGAATTAAGAATAATGCAAAAAGGGGAATTAAATAGCAATATGGAATATGGAATATGGAATATGGAATAATATTTTTTTATGTCATTGAAAATTTAATTTAAATTTTAAATTTTCAATATTAAATTTACTAAACATTGACAAATATCAAAAAGTATGGTATACATATGTATGCATGATAATAACAAATACTAATAAGTAATAAATAGTAATAAGTATTAATCAATTGATCTAAAAAGAAAGGATAAAAATGAAGATCTTTTCAAGGATGCTGACTAAAATAAAAAGAAGTTTAACAAAAACAATAGCCGTATTAGCCTTAGGCGCTTCAATAATTACGCCAATGGTTTCGGCAAATCAATCGGCAGTGGGAAACACTTCTATCAATCCCCGATTCAACTTTTTACAGGGCGATTTAGAGATGTTGACTGCCGCCAATTACACAAAAGGTCAAAGTGATTGGACAGACCCAGTCACCGGGAGTTATGCCGCAGATGCTGGCGATGAAATCGTTTTTCGATTTTATTTTCACAACGGGCGTTTAAATACAGTGGCAACCAATACTACTTTTAGAGCAGAAATTCCAAATAATATAGCCACACAACATAGAATTTTAAGTTCTCTTTGGTCCGATCAAACTCCGGCTATAAGCGACACCATGGTTAATAACAAATTAGTAGGATACGGTTATGGTTTTACAGAAATTAATCTTAACAAACCTGCAAAATTAGAGTATATACCGGGTTCGACAAAATTATGGAGAAAAACACCGAATCAATGGGGTGTATCATTACCTGATGGCATAACAAGAGATAAAGGCTTGAATATCGGCAATGTGTGCGGTTGCTGGGAGTATTCTGGATATATTACATTTAAGGTAAAGGTAAAAAGCCCCGCTCAAATAGAAGTTGACAAGTTTGTTAGTAGCGACGGCGCAAACAATACATGGAATTCAGTTCTGGAGGGAGCAAAAGAGGGAGATACAATTAGCTGGAAAGTGCCAGTTAAGAATACTGGCGACATGGATGCAACAAACGTATTAGTAAAAGACACCTTGCCTGCTGGATTGTCGTATATAAAGGGCTCAACTGTATATTATGGAGCTGATGCTCCAGAAGCTGGCAATAAAATGCCGGATGGAATTGTAGCTAACGGTTTGTATATTAATAACTTAAAACCGGGCACAGAGAATAATGCTTACTTCGTCTTTAAGACAAAGATTGAAAGTGGTTTAAGCTATAGTTCAGCTGGAACAAGCGAATTAATCAATTCAGTAAAAGCAGTCTATAATGCTCACACTGTTCAGGATCAAGCAAAAGTTCTTGTAATGGGGGAGAGTGGCTTAACCATTCAGAAAAAAGTATGGGATGGTAAAAACTGGGTAGAGCAAAATCAGATTAAATTGGGAGATGAAATAAAATATCAGATTACAGTTACTAATTCTGGCCAGACATCATTAGAAAATGTTACGGTATCGGATGTCATCCCACTTTACTCAAAGTATATTACCAATTCAACAAAACTAAACGGAGCAAGTATTCCAGATGGTATAGAATCGGCAGGAATTAATATCTCCAGCATTGATCGTGGTGGTAAATCAGTAATTGAATTTTCTGTAAAAACCTATGGATGTCCTCCGGTTGGAGATTACACTCTTACTAACACCGCATATGCTTCAGCAAAAAACATACCAAGTGTATCGGATACTGCTTCAACAATTATGTCATTAATTAAGATAATTGGACCATCTGTATTCAATTTATAGTTTGATAAAAGATGCAATTGAGGGGAGAAGGAATTAAATGAAATTAACAAATCTTAAAAAATTCACCAAAAAGCTAATAGGATTTGTGGCAGTCGCCGCAGTTACTTCATTAGCTTTATTCCCAGCTTTTGGTATGAGAGCTCAAAGTCCCCGCTTTAATTTTATGAATGGCGATTGGGAGCTTTTATCCGGAGCTAATACTAGTAGATCGGAAACTATTTGGAAAGATCCGATTTCAGCTAGTGATGGTGAAACGATTGAGGGATTAATCTATTACCACAATGGTATTTTGGATAGTGTAGCAGAAAATACCAGAGTAAAAGTAGTGTTACCCTCATCTTTACAGAATAATTCCGCGCTCATTACTGCTTCAATTTCTGCAGATAATACGCAAACAATTACAGATACAGTTGTGGAAAATAAGATTATTGGTAAAAGTGGTTTAACTGTAAGCTTAGATCAAGAGGCTGAATTGCAATACATTCCGGGTTCTGTAAAATGGTATCCGAATTCAAAAAGCAATCCAGAAACTCCAAGTCCATTGCCTTTTGGGCAAAATGGTAGCGAAATATTTTCTGCTAACGGTTTGAATTTGGGTAATATTAACGGTTGTTGGGAGTATGCTGGCTTTGTAAAATTTGCCTTAAAAGTAAAAGCTCCAGAACTTGTATCAAATATCAGAATTGATAAAACTGTAAAGAATCTTGGCAATACAGCAGATTATTCTGAATCAACAGAATTAAATATCGGCGAAAGCGCATCTTTTAAGATTAATGTTTCGAACACTGGTGAAACAATCATAAATGACGCGATTATCAGCGATGTATTACCATCACAACTTACATTTGTCGCTGATTCCGGTAAAATGCTTAAAGATGGCATAGAAAGCTCTATTGATGTAGTAACACTGTTATCAAAAGGCATAAACATCGGAAGTTTGGCAGTCGGAAAAAGTGTCCAAATAACCTTTTCGGCAAAAAATAATTACCAAACCGCAGTCGATCAAATTGTCGTGAATACAGCTTATGTAACCAGCGGTGAGTTGAATAAAAATGATACTGCAAACGTTATTTTAAAAGCCGGAAAAAGTAATATTATAAATTCTAAAAGTGCATACAACGTAACACAACACAAGGACGCTACCGTCACATTGGCTAGACCAAACGATGAAATCGAGTATTTTTTAACCACAAGAAATACCGGAAATATTGACGTAAATTATGTCATTAAAGATGGTGTAGCTGACGTTTTGGAATATGCAGATATTGTAAGTATCTCGGACGGTGGAGAGTTGATTAAAAACATCGGCACCGGTAATGATTTGCATATGGTTAAATATCCAGAGATGAAAGTAATGGCTAACACCGTTGTGGTTGTTAACTTCAAAGTTAAGGTAAAAAACCCATTACCTAATAATCCACAAAATGTTTATAGCTATGATTATAAGATGTTTAATCAATTTGGGAATAATGTCGTTGTTGAGATCGAAAAGCCTGCTCCACCTGTGTTAAAACCTGTATTGACTATAGATAAATTAGTTAGAAATATTTCTTCAAATGAGTTGGAATATACTAAAACTAATTCAGCTTATGCTGGCGATCTACTTGAGTATAAAATTCTTTTTAAGAATATTGGTCAAGGCCATGCAGATTATGTTAAAGTCTGGGATGTTTTGCCGGCGAATGTATCTCTAGATAAAAATGCCGCCGCTATATTGGGTTATAACGGCCAAGAAAGATCAATTGCAGAGAATATTACCTACGGCTATATATTAAATACTTTAGCTCCGGGTGAAGAAGCATACATTAGATTTAGAACAGTAGTATCTTCAGAAATTGCCGCAGGAGAAACGCTTAATAACACAGCATATTTAGACGATGACGGTGCAGTTATTACCAGCCAAAGTCAAACAGTAATTAAACAAAAAGTTGTTCCTGTCGCATCTGTAAAAACCTTGCCTCGAACAGGTTCTGCAAGCTCATTATTGTTCACATTCGCTTTGTCTGCGATGCTCACTCTAAGTGGCGCATTAGCTTATCAAAGAATAAAAAAATAAATACTGCCCATGCTAAAAGGAAAAAGCTCTGTTAAACAGGGCTTTTTCCTTTATTGTGCTTTTGGTAATATAGAGTATATGAACGGATTATTTGTTAGAATTGAAAACTTAAAAAAATCCTTAAAAATTGAGGATAAAATTAAGCGTATCGTGCAAATCGAGCAAGAGATGAACAGCCCGGAATTTTGGCTGGACGAAAGAGAATCTAGTGCTAAAAGCAAAGAGCTTAAAAAATTGCAGGATGAAACGAATTCGTTTTCTGATATTTATGAATTGTCTCAAATTGCCGAAAACGAAGAGGATATCTCCGCTCTTGCCCAGCAAGTTGAGGAGATGGAGCGAATATGTAGATATAGCGGTAAGTATGATGATCATTCGGCCGTTATAAATATTTATGCCGGTGCAGGAGGAGATGATGCTCAGGACTGGAGTGAAATGCTAATGAGGATGTATTTAAAATGGGCTGATTCTAAAGGTTATTCAACTAATATCGTTGATTTATCAAAGGGCGGAATCGCGGGCATCAAAAGCGTCACTTTAGAGATAATCGGAAATTATATTTATGGTCAATTGAAAAATGAAAACGGAGTTCATCGATTAGTAAGACAATCGCCTTTTAACGCAAAAAATTTACGTCAAACATCTTTCTCTCTTGTTGAAATTATGCCACTCATTGAGAGCAATAAGGAGATAGAAATAGATGATAATGATTTAAAAATTGATACTTTTAGATCAAGCGGCAAGGGAGGGCAAGGGGTAAATACTACAGATTCTGCGGTTAGGATCACCCATTTGCCCACAGGTATTTCTGCAAGTTGCCAGAATGAAAGAAGTCAATTACAAAATAGAGAATCAGCAATGAAAGTTTTAAGATCTAGGCTGGCAAAACTTCTTGAAGAACAAAGGAAAGAGAAAATTAGTGAGCTTAGAGGCGAGAGCATGGAGCCAGAGTGGGGGAGCCAAATCAGATCATATGTATTACATCCATACAAAATGGTCAAGGATCACAGGACTAATGTCGGATCAAAAGATCCAGATAAAGTATTAAATGGCGAGATCGAAGAGTTTATTAACTAGAGGGGATTATGAAATTTGTAATTCCAGAGTGGCTTAATATAAGTCTTGAAGGTATTCAAAATCAGAGAATCCTGCTTTTTATTGCGCTAATAATAACAATTATTATGTTATCATACATTATTAATATGATCTTATTAAATTCAGTGGGCGGCATATATAGAGTTTTTATTGCTCCTGGAGTTATTGTGCACGAGATGTCTCATGCATTTGCCTGTTTAATAACTGGGGCAAAAGTAACTTCGATACAAGTTTTTAAAAAAAATGGCGGAGAAGTTAGACACAATATGCCAAAAATTCCGATAATTGGGCAAATATTAATATCTCTGGCGCCATTTATTGTGGGTTTTTTAGCAATATATTTTTTAGCAAAAACTGTCGGTTTTAAACCCTTGCCGGTAGATTCAATATCAGATCCGAATAATATTATTGCTATAATTAAAGACATGATTATTAGTATAGACTATCGTTCGCTGATTAGCTGGTTGGCTTTCTATTTAATTATTACTATAGCCGTAACCATGATTCCGAGCACTCAAGATTTTCGTAATATTTTACTATCAATAATCGCTTTAATAATAATTATTTATATTCTAATAAAATATTTAGGAGTAAAAATTGATCTAAATATATTCTTGCGGCCGGAGCTTATGGCAATTTTAACCACGACTATATTTGTCTTGATTACTATGCTTTTTTTGAGTATAATAATGGCTGTTGTTTCAAACTTAATTAAATTTAAATAATTTTTTTAAGCAAGTAAATTTTTAGGCGCTTTTCCCGAAAACACGGGAGCGCTTGCAACCGTCAAAATTCACTTGCTTAAAATTATATGAAAGGAAATAAAATGGTAGATTTTTCAAAAGCGAGGGAGCTATACGATTTACAAAAAAAAGCTAGGGCTATTCAAAAAGAGCTAAAGAGCACAGAAATTGAAGCTAAAAGCAATGATGGTTGGGTAACAGTTATTATGAACGGCGAGCAACACTTAGTTGATATAGATATAGCAGAAGAGGCATTGAGCGTAGAAAACAAAAGAGAGCTGGAAAAAGCTTTAAAAAATACCATCAGCCAAGCCATATCCAGAGCGCAGGCACACGCCGCAGAAAAAATGAAAGAAGTCGCAGGAGGATTGGGAATACCGGGTCTTTAGGGGAAGCCTAGAGACAGAATAAAGAATAATGAATAAAGAATAAAGCCACCGCCTTTAGCGGGATCATGCAGAATGAGAGAAATAAAGAGCAATGCTTTATTCGAAATAAGAAATGGAAAATAATAGACATAAAATTCAGTATTTTACTGATTTAATTGCGTGGCAAGAGGGGCACAAGCTTGTAATAATGATATATACAACAACAAAAGTTTATCCGAAAGAAGAGATGTTTGGACTTACAAACCAAGTTAGGCGTTCTGCGGTATCGATTACATCAAACATTGCCGAGGGTTTTAGTAGGAGCAGCTATAAAGATAAAGCAAATTTTTATTGCATGGCACTCGGGTCTTTAACTGAATTACAAAATCAAATAATAATTTCACGGGACATCGGATACATTTCGATAGATGATTATGATAAACTTAATCAACAGACAGTGATAATTCACAAGTTGGTTAACGGTCTTATTAAGTCTTCCAAAGGTTTTATATAAAGAACCATTATTCATAATTCATTATTCATAATTCTAATCAAATGAAACTAATCATCGGTTTGGGAAATCCTGGAGAGAAGTATAAAAAAACGCGCCATAATGCGGGTTTTATGTTTGTTGATAAATTGGCGCAGAATCCTGAAATCGCACCCGTTAATGAGAGCTTAGTTTTTAATCTTAATAAAAAATTGAAGTCCCGCATTGCAGACACGGTTAAAAGGGGAGAGAAGATAATTTTAGTTAAACCAGAGACATTTATGAATGTTTCGGGAAATGCGGTTTCGGGCGTGCTGTCATATTATAAAGCACAAATCAACGATGTTGTTGTGGTTTATGATGATATAGATTTACCGTTAGGTGAAGCGAGGTTTAAAAATAGTGGAAGTAGCGCCGGACATAAAGGCGTGCAAAATATTATTGATCAACTTGGAACAAATGAATTTGCCCGGATTAGAATTGGCATAAGAGGCGAGCTGTTTGAATCTGGCGTGATTCCGTCTCTCGCGAGCAGTATTGATACATCTTCATATGTTCTGGAGAATTTTTCTGACAGAGAGATGCCAGTTTTAAACAAAGTGATAAGTAAATCAAGCGAAAGATTAATTGGCTATTTCGGTAAAAAGGAGAGCTTTTCGGCAGGTGTAGTTAATTTAAATGACTAGAGCATATAAAACGAATTGTCTTTGTGCTTTACGGTTGAAAAATTTACGAATAAATGCTAAAATTAACTGTTGTAAATATTATTTAATAATAATTGTGGGAGACCGCCTAAGATGCGAGTCGTTGGACCACAGACTCCACATTGTTAGTTATTTACTAAACATTGCGGAGAAGAAAGGGAAGTATGCCAGAGGAAAAGAAAAAACCGCTCGCCAAGAAAGTTAAAAAAGAGCAAGTTGTCGAAGCGGTTGTGCCGAGTAAAGAAGTTGACGAAAAAGAGCTTCTTCATGAGGCAGAAGAGAGAGAAAAGGAGAGAAAAGAGGCAGAAGAGAGAGAAAAGGAGCAAGCCAAAGAGGCTACCAAGGATTCAAAAAGCAAGGAAAGGAGCGCAAAAAAACTCTCTAAGGCTAATATTAGAGTTAAGCCTAAACATGGCAAAAAATATCGTGAAATGATAAAGAAAATCGAAATCGGTAAAGAGTATTCTATACTTGAAGCGATTAAGCTGGCCAAAGAGACTTCAATTACAAAATTTGAAGCCACAATAGAACTGCATATTAAACTATCCAAAAAATTAGAAAACATCAGAGGGACATTTACTTTGCCTGGTGGCGCAGTAAAAGAAAAAAAGGTGCTAACGGTTGATGACAAGAATATAGAAGAGGTTATCGCCAAAGTAAAATCAGGAAAAATTGATTTTGACATCATGGTGGCTCATCCTTCTGTTATGCCTCGTCTTGCCTCTATGGCTAAAACACTTGGGCCCAAAGGGCTGATGCCTAACCCTAAGGCAGGGACTGTGTCGGAGGATGTTAAGTCAGCCGCCGAAGAGTTCAAGGGAGGCAGAATTGAATACAAAGCTGATAAATCCAACAATATTCATATTGCTGTTGCCAAAGCTAAGTTGGCCGATGATAAAATCCAAGCCAATATTGATGCCGCAATCTCTCAATTTCCTGCAAACAAAATTGAGAGCATTCATTTAACAACATCAATGGGCCCTTCTGTGCGGGTTTCTGTAAAATAATTTTTTTGCACCAAGGGGCGCTATTATCTAAATAGCGCCCCCCATGTGGGCATTCTACCCAAATCCAAAAATTCAGGCATAAATGTCAGTCATTTTGAGTGATCAGCGAAGAATTTGTCCATTTTAGATCCTTCGTAAACTCAGGATGACAAAAAAGAATAGAAAATTATCGAGTGTAAAATAATTATCGAAATCATGGAATTCTAACGTTGACACTAGTTTAATAATTTGATATTATAACTTTGTTCCGCAGACAGTGGGGGTCGCCGATTCAGCGACTTAAACCATAAACCCCGCCGAGGAGAAAACAGGTAACAGGTTACAGTTGACGACTTCTTTGTTTCATACAAAAATTCCAACCAAATCTATAACCTTTAAACTGTAAACTATTCTCTAAGTAATGTCGGCGGAAGCCGATTTTTTAATAGTGGAGTAAACATGCCAAAAAGTAAAGACACAAAAGAGAAACTGGTTGCGGGGCTGTCCGAAGATTTTGATAAAGCCAAATCAGCTGTATTAGTTGATTATAAAGGCTTAAAGGTTAAAGAGAGCGAGGAGCTTAGAAAGACATTAAGAAATGAAAGCATATCTTTTAGAGTGGTTAAAAACTCTTTACTAAAGATCGTTCTGAAAGATAAGAAGATAGAAGTAGATCAGGAAGTTTTGGACAAACCTTTGGCGCTAGCTATTGGTTTCCAAGATGAAACCGTTCCGGCCAAAGCAATAAACGATTATGCAAAAAATCACGAAGCGTTAGAGATAGTCGGCGGGATTCTGGAAAATGAATTTATTAGTGAGAGCAAGGTAAAACAGCTAGCCATGTTGCCTTCTCGCCAAGAATTGCAGGCCAAATTGCTCGGCACAATTTCTGCACCGATGTCAGGTTTTGTTAATGTGGCGGCTGGGAACATACGCGGGCTTATTAATGTTATTCGAGCTAAGGCAAAGGCAGAATAAGGATAACACCACCACTGATTAATTCCACTGATTGGCACGGATAATTAATAAAAAGATTATTAAATAAATAAATTTGGAGAAATTATGGCAGACGAAGAAAAAAAGGTTGAAGAAACCAAAGAGGTCGCAGAGGAAACAAAAACTGAGACCAAAACAGAGATTAGTGCTAAGTTTAAAGACTTGGTTGCTAATTTAGATAAACTATCTGTTTTGGAGCTATCTGAATTAGTAAAAGCTTTAGAAGATCACTGGGGTGTAAGTGCGGCGGCTCCAGTGGCTGTAGCTTCCGCAGGAGCCGGTGCAATTGCTCCAGCCGAAGTAGCAGAAGAGAAAACTTCTTTTGATGTGATCTTGGCAAGCGGTGGTGACAAAAAGATTCAAGTAATCAAAGTTGTGCGCGAGATTAAGCCTGAACTGGGCCTAGTTGAAGCTAAGAATTTAGTTGAAGCCGCTCCAAAAGAGCTTCTAAAGGGTGCTAAAAAAGAAGATGCCGAGAACGCCAAAAAGAAACTTGAAGAGGCTGGCGCAACTGTTGAACTGAAATAGCATCAATAATTGTATAATGCGAAATGCATAATGCAATATGTGAAAACGGACTCAAGCTTTGTTGCATAAGGAGTCCGTTTTTTGATATATTAGATAGCTGGGACAACAGAAAGGGGGAATTGAACGTGAAGCTTATCGGGTGCGGTGACGCAGACACGGATAATCGCACTGGAGGGTTGGCGGTTTCTTCGCGGAGCTGGATAGGTCGCATGATGTTGGCGAAACCCCGACTTTGGAAACTGCTGGAGTCGCTGACTGGACTTCGGTGGTTTTTGATAGAGGATGTCTCCGGCGAATAGCCAGCCGCTCATCGCGGCTGGCTAAAACTAAATATATGAAATTTAAAATAATTCAAAAAAAAGATGGCGTTCGTGCCGGCAAACTTGCTACTGCACATGGCAATATAGACACGCCTTTTTTTATGCCGGTGGGAACAGTCGGCAGTGTAAAGGGTGTTTCGCCTAATGAGCTCAAAGAATTAGGGGCTCAAATAGTGCTTTCGAACACTTACCATCTTTACTTAAGACCCGGTGAAAAGCTTATCAAAAACATGGGCGGGCTACATGAATTTATGCGCTGGGACGGTCCGATTTTGACGGATAGTGGAGGATACCAGGTGTTTTCGCTGGGCGAAAATAAATTTAAAAATCAAAAATCAAAAATCAAAAATAAGGAAGGGAAGTCTTTAGTAAAAATTTCAGAGGATGGGGTTGAATTTACCTCGCATTTAGATGGATCTAAACACTTTTTTACGCCGGAAAAAGTAATTGATATACAACTGGACTTGGGGGTAGATTTTTTAATGCCTCTCGATGTTTGCCCAAGCGGTAAAGCAAGCAAAAGGGAAGTCGAAGAAGCGGTAGAACTAACAATTAAGTGGGCTAAACGATCGAAATTACATTTTGACAAGAAAAATCAAAAATCAAAAATCAAAAGTCAAAGTTACAATTCAAAATTATATAATCAGGATAATAATAATTTAACTGCTAATAAGCTAAAGCCTAATAAGCTAATACCTGCCTTATTTGGTATTGTGCAAGGTGGATTGGACGAAGAACTTAGAAAATACTGCACAGAGGAGCTGATTAAACTCAATTTCGATGGATATGCTGTTGGAGGATTGGCTGTTGACCACGAAACGCGTAACATGTGGCAGACGGTTGAGCTTATGGGGGAGATTCTGCCTGTGGATAAACCGCGTTATTTAATGGGTGTGGGCACACCAAATGATATATATCAAGCAATTCATTTGGGCATGGATATGTTTGATTGTGTGCTCCCTACACGCCTTGCGCGGCATGGAAGCGTTTATGTGCATAAACAGCAAGTAAAAAGTAAAAAGTTAAAAGTTAAAAGTATTGAAGGGGAATTCAAATTAATAAATTTATTAAACTCAAAATATCGTGCGGACCCGAAAGTTATCGAAGAAGGATGCCAGTGTCCGGCTTGTAAAGGTGGTTTTAGCCGCGCCTACATATCGCATTTAATCCGCAATAACGAAATATTGGGTCTGCGCCTAACGACATTGCATAATCTTTATATATATCTTTGTCTCCTCAAGATGCAGAGAAACTAACTATATGTATCGCCACAATGCAATAACTATTAATTGAAACAAATAATCTTCATCTTTGCTTGAAACTAGTTATAACTTAGCAAAATATTCTACCTGTATAACAGCGACCGCGTAAATATAATATATTAATTAAAGAGAGTTTTTAAAAAATGGATAAAAACAAATTTAAAAAGGCTCAAAATATTACGCTCGACATACTGGAATTTATTTTATGCATACCAACAGCGACAGTTGATGGGTTTATTAACCAAAAAGATTTTTATAACAAATATGAACCAAGTGGCTTAACATATGATATAAGAAAATGGATCTCGAGTTTAAAGCAAAAAGGGTATATAGAAGTGTCTAATCAACCCAAAAAAGATACTGCTGGGAAAAGCATTCGATTAACAAATAAGGCTAAGCTAAAACTATTAGATAAAATTTCAGCCAAGATTAAACCCGACAAAAAGCTTCGATTTATAAGTTTTGATATCCCAGAGGAGATTAAATATAAAAGAGATAGGTTTAGAAAATCGATTAAGAGATTGGGTTTTGTTCAGATTCAGAAAAGCTTGTGGGTTATAGATAAAAATGTTAGCGAATTTGTAGAATTAGCCGCCAAAGAAAATAAAGTTGATGAATACGTAGCATATATCATTTCTGAAAAAAGTGATATTGACAGAATGATTAAAAAGAAATTAATGCAAATGAAGAAAAGTAACAGCCCAAAATATGCCCAAAATTAGATAGGTATTAATAAAAAAATATATCAATAGAGAGCGACCGCGTATATAGAGTATCTAATGGATCTAGATTAAATGTAGCTTTGGGATGGGTATTTATTAAATATTAATTAGATTGATTATAAATATTTATTGAATAAGACATAAAAAAGTGGGAAATTGAAGGTCGGATTTTTTGCAATCAAAAAATATAAACATTCATATTGGGGTAAGACGTAAAAGGTAAAAAAATATAAAACCCAATCCGAAAACCTCAAAAAGACACTATTCGGAGTGCAAAAATAATTAAAATTTGAGCTTAAAAAATTAGGTTTTCGAATTTGGGAAAAAAGTATTGACAAAAATTAAATAATATGATACAATTACATGTTCCAAAGGTGAGAGAGGCGTGACAGTTGTGGGGACTTACGGAAAGCATACAAGGAGAACACCACCACAGATTTATTCTACTGATTTACACAGATATAATAAGTAACAATTTAAGTGCGGTAGCGTGCTGTGCAACTTTATTCGTCGTAGCCTTAGGGTTAGGCGAAACGTAGGTCCCCCCTCCGCCTGCGTGTTGCACAGCACAGTGCCGCACTTTTTTACTACACAGAGGACAACACGGTTAACAATCGATTACGATTGTTAAAGTCACGGCTAATAAGGAATGCAGGCTGAAGCATGGACTACAATTATGTAGAACAAGCTTTAGCTTGAAAAAGCAGAACTTTAACAAATATATAACGCCGGCGAGAGAGTGCTTAGAAAAGCGCTTAAAAGCGCCGGTTTGAATCCTCCAACAAGTAGAAGAGAACAATAGGTCTTAGGCGTTAGCTTGTAGGTTATAGGGAAAACCCTAAAAAGCTAATTCCTAATTCCTGTTTCCCTATTGCTTGTTGGAGGATTGCACCTCCAGCCGCCCCAAAGCGGGCGCAAGCCCGCCCTAAAGGGCGGAATTACGAGCCCCTAGCGTGCGCATGCGCTAGTGAGCTTAAGGAGGTGTTCCTCATGCGCAAAGGTTTCACGCTGATCGAGTTGCTTGTCGTCGTCACGATCATCGCCATCCTTGCCCCCGCATGGGCGGAAGATGTTAAGCTTGCGGGGCCGCCTGAACAGATGTGGCCAACGGCGGAGGGGGTGGTTGACGAAGCGGGGGGAACCTCGTCTACGGACACCCCCGACCCGTTGCCCCAAGGAGGCGGCGACCAGCGCAAGCTGGAAGCCGCCCAGAAGCAGATAACCGAGGAGCGGGCTCGCACAGCCGCTGCCTCCGAGGAAGCCAAAGCGGCAAAGGCGAGAGCCGATGCTGCTGAGGCCGAAATCGAGCGGCAGACAGTCGTTGTTCGCCGTCTCGCCGCCGCTCACCAGCGAGGCGACCAGGCTGCTGTGAGGCGCCTGAGCGCTGAGCTGAAGAGTATGACCGGGCGGTTGGCTGAAGTTGAGGCCAATCCGCTCGGGGGGATGCAGGGCCAGCGCGCGATGTGGGGAGAGCTCCACGACGCCGGTGTCAAGTCGGAGTCTTACTACGTACAGCATTACGGCCTCGAACCGGTTCAGCCGGTCGAGAGCAACTTGCCGGCAACCCCGGCGAAAGGACGTGGTAGCATGACTGGTACGGAGTGGCTTCTTCTGGCGTTGATCGTCGCCGCTGCGGCGACGGCGATCGCGTTTGCCCTTCGGGGCACGCGCATGGACATTCTCGCCACTGCACTCGGTGACGCCGCCAACCGCCTGCAGGGCGGCGAGCGGATGGAGTTCTCGTCTGCCCCGGGGCGCATGCGTCTTCGGGTAGAGCCCGCGAACGCCACGCCGGTGATCCCGCCGCCGGCCGTGCCGGCACCGCAGCAGCCCGCCGTTCAGCAGGCCGCTCCGGGTCAGGCGTACGTTCCGGTGACGTTTTCACCGGTGAACGTGACGCTGGCGCCGGTCGCCCCACAGGCACCGGCTCCTCAGCAGCCCGCACCGGCCCCCGCGCCGCAGGCGCAGCAGCCGGTCCAGGTCTGGTTCAACAACAACCTGGGCCCGCAGCCGCAGGCGAGGCAGCCGCAGGCCCCCCAGGGCCAGCAGCCTGCCGCCCCGGCGCAGGGCCAGCAGGGTGGCGCTCAGCCGCAGCAGCGCAACCCCCGCAACCCCCGCCCGAACCAGCCGGCCGCTGGCGCTGGCAACCCGCCCGCGCAGGGCGGTGGCCAGCCTCTGGCTGGCAACCCCTAGCATCACGCTAGGACGCAGTGCCAGGAGCCCGCATCGATGCAGATGCGGGCTCTTTTCTTTTTATTTTTCTCTTGTTACAATGTAAGTATAGAAAAATTCGAAGCAAAAAATCCTAAATTCTAGATAACTCAAATGATAAAATTAAAGGATAAGAAAAGATATTATTTGATATTGTATTTTATAGGATTTGTTGCTTGAAATTTTGCTGTAAATTTTATGGAGGGTATTATGGTTTATGGTTTAAAGCCGGAAGAGATTGATAAATTTATCTCAACCGATGTGATTGAACTCATGGGTCTTTCGGATCTACCTGAAGATGACAAGAAAGCGATGCGCGAAAAGATTATTCGAACGATTGAGAATCGCGCTCTTGCTCGGATTGCAAAGATGCTTGAAGAGAAGGGGAAGACCGCCGAGCTTGAAGGGATAGAGGAGGAGGAAGCAATATTGAAGTTCTTTGATGATAATGCTATCCCATACGAAGATATTTTTACTGAAGAAGCGCTGGCCTATAAAGCGCAATTAAAAACTGCTGCCGAGATGGCAAGTGTTGGACTAAAGCCTAAGGTAAATGAAGTGGAAAAGGAGGAGTAATGGTTGAAGGTCAAAGACAGGGAGCAGAGAGCCGCGAGCCGACTGTAACTGAGCAGGGCGAAGGTTATGTTGATGTTGCAGTCGATCAGCCAGGTGAAGCAGATGATATTGATATCTCACTTGATCCAGACAGCCAGGGACAACCCTCGCTTACAGATACTCCTGAAGCGGACGAAGATATTATTGAGAAGCCAGAACCGGAACCGGAGATTGAACTAGGCTCAACAAATACGGCTGGAACTGACCAAGAAGACGAAGACAGCCAGACTACAACAGCTGTTCCCGCCCAGCAAACAACTCCACCAACTGGTGCGCCTACTGCTCCACCTGTATCGCCGCCTCCTCCACCCCCACCGCCTTCGGAACCACCAGAGCCACCTACTGAAGTGCCAGAAGTAGAAGAAGTTGGAGAGGTCGAAGGAGACGAGGTATCTGTCGAGCTGGAGAGAGATGCAAGAAGGAAAAATCTGCAGGAACTTATTGATGAGTTTGCAGAGGTTTCTGAAGATGAGCTACAAAATTATAATGAATTCCGTCAGCTAAGCAATAGTGAAAAAGTAAAAAATGCTCTGAAGTCTTTTGCCAGAAGAGCGGTAGTTTATGCTGCCGTTGGTGTTGGAATTGGTCTTCTGACCCAAGCTGCGCCAGTTGCTGTTGCTGTCGGCATCGCTGGTGGTCTTGGCGGTTCGACGCTTGGTCGCGGTTTAGTCGATGCAGTTAAAAGATTCAGTGGAGCGGAAAAGAGAGAACAAGAAATACAGGGTCAGATTTCTCAGATTCATACTGACAATATTTGGAATCTTGTTGCCCTTGCCAGAAGAGTTAAGTCGCTGGAAGATTTTCCTGCAGGGCAGGGTCAAAATTCAGAAACAGGTGAGATAACAACTGTCGAGCAGGCAAAGCGTGATTTTTTGGAAGCCCTCATTGATTTTAATGATATGGAATCGCAGAATAATCGTCAGATTGCTGGACTTAGAAAAAAATTATCAAGATCTCGGCTTGGGTGGGGGATAGCAAAAACTGTTGTTGGTGCTATAGGTGGTGTTACCGGCGGAATTGCCGCTTCAGCGGAGCTTAAGGCAGCTCTGGCTGACAAAGTTGCTGAAGAGGGGATGCAGATGACCGGTGGGGGACTTGGAGAAGCGGCGCCGAACTTACCTGCTGGACATTTAGTCCATATGCACGAAGGACAGGTAGTCTTTGATTATAATCCAGGCGATTTGTCAACGATCTATGGCAATATTGCCGGCAATCCTGAATTAGCCCGGAGCTTCGTTACTGATCAGGCGACCGCTGAGTTGGTTAACCAGGGGATGCATCAAGCGGGTGAACAGATGGGCCAAGAATTTATGCAGAAAGTTAGCGAAGTTGCGGCTGAAAAAACGGCGGCCTACATTGTTGGTGCGGTGGCAACGGCTGAAGCAATAGATGCGGTTTTGCGAGCGACTGCCAGAAATAAAGGTGATAGATTTGTGACTGAAAGTAGCGATTTTGCGCGAGAAGAAGCAGCAGACTATCGTGGAGATCTTGAGGCCGAAGCCGATGAGAGACAGAATGAGAGATTTAGGTCAATGTTCGTTGACCAAAGTGGTCAGATTCCCGAAGCTGTGCCCTCTATTGGTGAAGCTATAACTTTTGATCAGACAATATCACTCAGTGGTCCCGAGGGTGATATTATAATCAACCCCAGAGAACATTTACAGATAATGGGTGTTGATCAAAATGGCAATGTCTTAGTAACTCATGTGGAGACTGGGCAGTTGCTTGCTTTTCAGCGGGATGACTTTTATCGAAATATTATTGAACCGAGAATGCCTAATAATGCAGAAACTGATGAGGAACAAGACGAAGGTGAACTAGATGAACCAATAGTGGATGAGGAGAATCCACCCAAAGGAGAGGAAAATCCGCTGGAAAAAGAACGCAACGAACTTAAAGACACGACACAAATAGTTGCAATTAACAGAGTGATTGATGATACAGAATTTGTTTGTGTAGTAAATGGCAAACCCAGGACAGTGATTGCCAATAGTAATCTGCCTGCAGAGATATCAGCTGGGCAGCAAGTTAAAATTACCGTCACTGAGGTTGGGGGTGATAAGAATAAATTAATTAGAGGTGATGTAGAGCCGATAATTACCACTGAAAGAGTTACTCGAGCTTTACCTGAATGGGAAAATCCAAACAAGGATCAGAAAGCATTGAATCCTGCACCTGAACTTAGGGCTTTACCGCCAGCGGAGTTTGAGAAAGAGGAAAAACTTCGGGAACAGGCCAGAGAAGCTCTTCGCCATGGAGCGATCTGGGTTTTGAGCGAGGGTGATAAAGTTAATATGATCGCTGATAAAGTCGCCGTTCCTACCAATGTTATTGAGCGCATTGAGATAAAAAGAGGTGATAAATATTTACTGGATATTGTTACGAAACAGTATCGTCGTGATGTAATTATTTTTCATCGCATTGACCAACTATCGGCTAGGGATATTATGCAGGCTGACCCCAACGATTTTTTGCGAATATTGACCCCGGTATTTATTAAGGAAATTGAGAATAAATCCGAGAGAAAGAAGGCACGAGAGATACTTTTGGAAGAATATCGAAAGATTACTGAACTAATTCCACAATCAAAAGCCGAAAGTGCTCCCGATGATTCGGAAAAATCTTCTGATGAAACAGTAGAACCCGATGAAAGCGGAAAGGAATCTGGAAGAGCTGTTAACTCGATGCAGGAAGTGGCAAAAAATGAAAGCACTGTTTCAGCCGAGTTAGAGAGGAAAAAAATTACTAATGTTGGAGAATTGCAGATTGGAGATACGATTATTGTTTCAAAAGATGTGTCAGCGAATTTGACTGTTACTGACGCTGATGGCAACGAAAAAAGCTTAATTAGAGATTTTGGCTTTGGTCGGAAGTTTATTTATAATGGTCCAGCACCAGAAGAAGTGGGAGTTGGTCTTTATGAAATTGAAAGAGGAGGAAAAAAATATTATCTCTATGACAATGATCTTGTCGGGAGCTTTTTGACGAATAAAGAACCAGAAGCAACTGAAGTTAGCAAACCTGTTGATCAGACTTTGCCCGAGCCAACGCCAGAAATTACACCAACTGATAAAATTCAAAAATCTTTACCACCGGCAAGAGTTGAATCATCGTCGGCAGAAAAAATTGCTGAAATTGTCAGAAATCAACAAGAGCAAGCGAGGGTGGCGTCAGAGAACTATAAAATTGTTCGGTCAGACCAAAATAAGAAAGCTCCTTCTTTTGAAGAAGATGCTAAAGATAATGATCGCCCAGGAGAAGAAAGAGAAACTTTGCAGAGCTACGATTTTGAATACGGTTTAGACCAGGACGGAAGACAAAAAAGAATAGAAATTACTCCTGGTCAAAGATGGAGGTTTATTTTGAAAAATGGCCAAATTTATGATCTTAAAATAGAAAAAATTACTCCCACAGCTGAGCCTGGAAATTTGACGATAAAATTTCGTGGTGCTGAGCCTGAAACATCATCAGTGGAAAATTGGAGAAAACTTTTTCAAGGCGGTGAGATTTTGAGAGGAAAGGAGAATTAAGATGACTGTTTTTAGCCAAAAGGAGAAGGGAGAGGTTGCAAAGATATCTCCCGGCGAGTTCATCAGAAAAGCCCTACAGGAAGCTGGTGAAGACGTATTGAGAGAAGAGATTGAGATTGGTGAAGTTGATGGTGGAGAGGAACCATTAGAAACTTTTGAAAATGGTCAGTCGGTTGATTCTTTAGAACAAGAAACGCCACGAGCTGGAATCGAACAATCCGAGGTTGCTACTGTTGATGAGCAATCGCCAGGAAACTCTCATCGGGAAGGAGAGTCAGCATTGTCGGAAGAAATCGCTATTACCAGTGGGGAGACAACAAATCAACCTAAAGAAATCGATCAGAGTCCAGAGCAGGAAAACACAGGTGATACATTAAAGTTCGAATACGGTGGAAAAGTGGTGGAATTAAAAGATGGAACAATATTTATTAACAAGGAAGGCAATGAAACTGTTTTTTCAAAAGTGAAGAAAATTGATGGCAAATGGAATTTGACCTCTTGGAATGAGATAAAAAATGAAGATGTAACG
Organism: uncultured Candidatus Saccharibacteria bacterium; assembly: GCA_964558315.1. GTDB lineage: Bacteria > Patescibacteriota > UBA1384 > XYA2-FULL-43-10 > XYA2-FULL-43-10 > MWCM01. The sequence continues at coordinate 8,586 of CAZLCL010000009.1, read as the reverse complement.
ATGATAATACCCGATGATAAGTTGCTAAATGAAAAAATGTCAATAATATTTAGACCAGGGGGAAGATTTGAATAATGGTTTACAAAAAATTATTGAAAGAGCTAGGGCGGCGGGAATTGAGGTTTTGATTAGAGAAGGATCGAAAAAGCTTCAAATATTAGGCGATAAAGAGGTTAATAACGAAGAACATTCGCAGGCTGTTGGTGCTGAAGTGGGCGCTGGAAAAGAAGAAGGTGTTGTTGATGAACAATCGGAAAACATATCCAAGCCCTGGCGGCCGAGGACTATTAGAAATCGGTTTCGTCCCGAGCTTGATGATGTGAGTTGGTCTGTTGATAAAAGACCATCGCCAGAATCATCTATTAAAGGTGAAAACAATAAGCCTTATAATGAGCCTTACACCCCCCTTTGGGTAAAAGTTGATGAAAGCGGGGGTGTTAGCAATGAAAGCCTACCGGATTTAAACGGCAATCAGCCTACCAGCTTGGGAGAAGATCTCCCAAAAGGGGAATTATCCTTTGAGCATGCTTCTTTATGGCCTAATGACAGCGAAGGCGGCAGGGGAGAGGGAAATGCTAATAGCGCAAGCAGTGACGGAATAAAAGATTTGGGGCCGATGGGGGGCGATGATGGTATAGAGGTGTTTGGAGTTAATAATTCAAATCCAGACTCAGAGAATATTCGGGAAGATACTAATAAGATGCAGAAGGACATTGCTAATAATGGGGAGAAGTTATCCAGCGGGCAAAAAATGCCGGGTGATTCTATTGATAACAGTGAAATAACTATTGATACGATAGTTCCTGAGCGGGGCGAAAGTGGGCAGGGAAATCCCCCAATAATTATGTCATTGGAGGGAGACGAAAAGAATCCGCTTGGGGACACTACAGAATTAATGTCGAGATTACATCAAATTGAGGCGCACAAAGAACCACCAACTCCAGAGGGTAATCGCGAAGATTTACCCTTTGATCCGAGGATAAGTATAGATTCATTGACACCAAATACGAGCTCCATTGAGGAGGCAAGCGGTAAGCCAGATATCTCCAATTCAATGCAAAGTGATAATAGTAATGCCCCGAAACCAGATATTAATAAACCAACAAGTGAAAATATTGATCCTCCCAATAATATACCGGACGATATGGATAATATTATCGAATCCGATATAGGAGATCAACCCAAACCTAATCAAAATACTCAGCCAGATAATATACCGATAGTAGAAACAGCTTCGGTTGATGATTCTGTCGCTGTTAATGATGAACGGGTAGAACCTGTAACGCAATCGGAAACAACTAATGCTGTTGAAGGTATGGAAAGTGATCCACCAGCTATTCCTAACCAAGAGTTAAAAGCGGAGAATGAATCCGATGTGGGAGATCTTACACAAAATGCAATGCTCCCGCAAGAGAACGAAACTGTTATTGACGCAAATGAGTCGGAACCAACCGATGAAGCTCCCTTGTCAGAATCTATTAAGGGGGAGACAGCTGGGATGACTTCAGAAGAGGCCACGCCACAGGAAACAGCGCTGATGCCAAAAAATAATCTCGAGGTTACTGACACGAGGGAGGCCGTATTGGGAACTGATGAATCAGACACGGGTAATAAAATGGCCGAAAGCGAGGTAATGGAATATACGCCAAACAAGCAGAATAAAGAGCCACAGGGCAAAAAAACAACAGGTAGAAATTGGTTTATGAGGCTCTTGGGCGGAAATAAAGCTCAAGATATTCTCAAACTAACCAGACAGCCAGATTCTGGCATTACTTCAGAAAAAATCGGGAATATCGGCCATCACGCCGAAACCAAACAAGAAGATATAGAAGAAGCAGCCTAAAAAACAAAAATATGTATCAAAATTCTTATCAATATAATAACGAACCGGAACAGCTGGCGTGGTGGGTATATTTGCTGATTATTGTGGCTGCGGCAACGTTGCTGTATTTCTTGTGGCAGGAGATTCGGCGTTGGTTTGTGCGTCGCCACCAAGTGCAATTAACAGACGATTGGGTAATGATTAAAGTTTCTGTGCCCAAGACCCCGCACGCAGACGAAGATGATCAGCGTAAAGATTTTAGAGAGATGCTTTCGGTTATTGAGCCGTTTTACGCGGCACTTGATTCTGTTTTTAAACACGATATCTACAGCAAAATTACCGGCCAAGATCATATTTCGGTTGAACTTGTTGCTAAAGAGGGCAAGATATATTTTTATGTCGGTTGCCCGGAGAGAATACGCCAAATTGTAGAGAAAAATCTTTTAGCTCAATACCCCGATGCGCAGGTAGAAGTTGATAAAAATTATTCAATTTTCCCGAATAAGCCTCTTAAAATATCAATTAATAATTTATATTTACACAAAAAATATATATTTCCCATTAAAACCTATAAAACTATAGAGGATGATCCGATTAATGCCATTACTAACTCTCTATCTAAACTCAGACAAGACGAGTTGGCGGGTATTCAAATATTACTGCGTCCGACCAGTGGAATGTGGCGTATCTCAACCGAAAAAGCCGCTTACAATATCCAGCAAGGTAAAACTGTGTTAACCCAAAATGCTAGTGGTTTCAACAGGCTTGCCATCAATTTTTTTAATTTTTTACACAATTTAAAAGCCGAGGATAAAGACAAAGACAAAAATGAATTTTATAATCCAAATAACCCACACAAACAAACTCCGATGCAAGAAAACCAAATTAAGCTCTTGGGGGAAAAAGCGTCCAAGCTTGGTTTTGAGGTTCAAATAAGATTGGTTGCAGTAGCGATTGATCAAGTTACTGCAGATCACAATTTGCGCCAAATTATTTCTGCTTTTAGCCAATTTAATACTCCGGATTCAAATGGCTTCCATTCTTCCGTTCCTAAAAATAAGTCGGAGGAGCTAGCGAACTATATTTTTCGAACCTACAGCACTAGAAAAAAATGGATATTAAACACAGAGGAGCTCGCTTCTATCTATCATTTACCTAATCGCTTTACCGACACGCCGAATATTGCATGGTTATTAGCCAAAAGAGCGGCTCCACCCTCCAATTTACCTAAAGAAGGCACTCTTTTGGGTATTAGCAAATATCGAGGGGAGGAAAAAGAGGTTAAGCTTCAAGAGATAGACAGATTACGCCATGTTTATATGATTGGTAAAACTGGTGTGGGTAAAACTGTATTGTTCGAAAATATGATAATGCAAGATATCCGTGAAGGTAAAGGTGTGGCATATCTTGATCCTAATGGCGATGCGGCCGAATTTATTATGCGTCGGATTCCAAAAGAGAGAGCGGAGGATGTGATTTATTTCAATCCCGCTGATATAGAGCGTCCTATGGGACTAAATATGCTTGAATGGAAAACGCCTGAGCAAAAAGATTTTCTAGTGCAAGAGGCTTTGCAAATGTTTCAAAAGCTATTTGATCCCGGCCAAACCGGTATAGTGGGGCCACAATTTGAACACTGGATGCGAAACGCCTCACTAACTTTAATGGCTCAACCAGATGGCGGCACCATTATTGATATTCCTCGCCTTTTTACAGATCCTGACTTCGAAAAACAGTGTGTTAAAAATGTAACCGATCCTGTGGTTAGATCTTTTTGGGAGAAACAGATGGCAAAAACCAGCGATTTCCACAAGTCTGAAATGCTTAATTATTTTACCTCAAAGTTTGGAAGATTTATGACTAACGATATGATGAGAAATATTTTAGGCCAAACCAAATCCGCTTTCGATTTCAGGGATGTTATGGACGGAAAAAAGATTTTGATATGCAACCTTTCTAAAGGTTTAATAGGGGAGATAAATGCATTTTTGCTCGGTATGATAATCGTCTCAAAAATTGCCATGGGAGCATTTTCCAGACAGGATATGAGCGAAGACCAAAGAACCCCCTTCTTTTTATATGTAGATGAGTTTCAAAATTTTATTACCGATGTTTTTGCCACTATTTTATCAGAGTCGCGAAAATATAAATTGTCATTAAATATTACTAACCAATACATTGCTCAGCTTGACGATAAAATTAGAGATGCCGTAATCGGCAATGCCGGCACGCTGATTGCTTTTAGGATTGGTGCCGCAGATGCGGAGTTTTTAGTGAAGGAGTTCGATCCGTTACAGATGGATGATATGACAACAATTGATAAATATAATTTTTACGCCAAGATGCTCATTGACGGCGCTCCCACCAGGCCGTTTAATGCGCAAAGCGTGCCTCCGGATCCTAACGAGAATGCCAAATTGGGCGCCGCGATTGCTGAGTTATCAAGACTAAAATTTGGTCGCACTAGAGAAGTGGTTGATGCAGAAATTAAAGAAAGATCCAAAGTGGATATAATTGATTTGCCGGGCATAAATGATAGTGGCCAACGCGGTGGGATAGCATAATTTAAAACAAGAATCTAAAAAGCTGATTATTAAGCACAAACTACAGTTTATGTTTAACACATTGAAGAGCGTTCTTTATAGCTTTTTGGATTTGGATTGATATAAAACTTTGACATAATGAACTAAAAATGATAAGATAAATTAAGTTATCTACAAATTAGCTCAATTTGTTAGTTTTAATGCGATAATAAACATTATTGGTAAAACAAAAGGAAAAGCTATGACAGATGCCGATTTAGAAGAAATTAGAAAGATGTTAGATACGGCCGAAGCAAAAATCAGGCAAGTAAAAAGCAAATTATTTGCCAACGAGATAGACAAAAAAATTACGATGATTGATGAGGAGGAGGATAGCAATGCTATATATGGATTTTTTGATGGCGAACAGATGATCGGCACAGACAAAAAAAAGTATTCTGTTCCACCTAATTACGCCTCAAAATCTAAGCTGGTAGCGGGCGATAAATTAAAACTAAATATTTCTGATTCGGGCAAGTTTTTATATAAACAGATCGGCCCCGTTGAAAGAAAAAATTTAGTTGGTGTTTTAGAAGAGTTAGAAGATGGGAACTGGCAGGTTGATGTAAGTGGAAAGATATATAAAGTGTTGCTAGCTAGTGTGACATATTATAAAGGTAAAGATAAAGATAAGGCCTCAGTAATTATCCCTGCTGATCACGAATCAGGTTGGGCGGCTATTGATAATATATTATAGGTAAGCTATGAGTAAAAAGATTAATTTTTCTCCGTATCTTTTAATTAAAGATGCGCTAGACAATTTAAAACCAAAAGAGAATAAGGTTGTAACCGAGAGGTTTGGTATTGGTTGCGACAAAAAAACTTTGGCTTCTATCGGCTCTAGCTTAAAATTGTCGAGAGAGAGAATCCGACAGATTGAGCGTGAGTCGTTGCTAAAAATTTCTACATATATTGCCAGGAAACATCCAGAGAAAATCGAGTGCATCATCAATATTATAGAGCAGGAACAGGGGATATTACACAAAGACGAGGCAGAAAAAATTGTTTTAGGCGGAAAGCCGTCTCAGAACGATTTAAATTCATTGCATCTTATTTTGTCTCTTATAAAAGAGATCGAGAAAATAGAAAGGGATGAATATTTAAATGATAGCTGGATTCTTGCCACTGTTCCAAAAGACGAAGTTGTTTCCATACTAAAAGACTGGGCTAGCTATTTAGAAAAGAATAATAAGCCGGCGAAGATTGAAGTTTTATTGGAAGCTCATCCTCACCACTCTAAACACAAAATTTCATTTTTGTCATCTTTACCAAAAATCAGTAAGCAGATTATCAGTAACTACAAAGGAGATTTAGGTCTTTCCAAATGGCCTGAGTTTAATCCAAAAAATGTTAGAGATAAAATTTATTACGTCTTGCGCAAAAATCAAGCTCCACTACATTTTTCGGAGATAGGTAGAGCAATAAAAAATGAGAATTTTGATTCAAAAAAAGTAATTTTAGCCACGATTCATAACGAGTTAATTGCGGATGATCGTTTTGTATTGATCGGTAGGGGAATATACGCCCTAAAAGAGTGGGGATACGAATCAGGAACAGTTAAAGAGATTATTCAAAAAATATTGCACAAGTCTGGGGGGGCGATGACTCTGGCAGACATTTATAAAGAAGTATCAAAACAACGTCAAGTAAGAAAAAATACCATTTTAATAAATCTGCAAACTAATAAAGAATTTAAAAAACTGTCTTCAGATAAATATATTTTAAAAAGCAGGGGATAGTATAAATCGTGCTCATTTTTATGGTAGAATAGTATTATGGAAATTGCTTTAGTCCTAATTATTTCGGCTATAGTGGTAGGGGCTTTTATTTTAATTTCCCAGCTATATCGCATTAGATTACAAGAGAGAAGACTTAGTTGGCTAAATAGTCAGAGATACCAAATCTTAAGAATTGATGTGCCTAAAAACAATGATAAGCCACCACTCTCGGCCGAACAGATGTTTGCCTCAATTCACGGCATATACTCGGATAAAGCGCTTTATCAACCAGAGCTAAGTTTCGAAATCATCGCCAAAGAAAAGTTTATTCAGTTTTTTATACGAGTGCCACAGCATGTGGCGGATTTTATTGAAGGACAGATTTATGCTCAATATCCGACTGTAGAAATCCATCGTGTTGAGGATTATGCTGTGCAAAAGCTGGTTAATCAAAAAAGTTTTGCTGTCTGCGATTTAAAAACTACCAAACCAGATGTTTATCCGATTAAGCTTTTTTCTGATTTTGAAGTAGATCCTATCTCGGGTATTACCTCGGTAATGACAAAACTGACTCCCGAAGAGGAGGTATGCATTCAGACAATAATTAGGCCCGTTGGAGATGAGTGGCAGGACAAAGGCAACGCCATGATTGAATCGGTGCGGAGTGGCAAAAGTTTAGGCGCTAAGGGAGTAGCCAAAAGTTTTGGATCAGTTTTAATAAAATTTACCAAGATGGTATTAAATCAAGCTATTAGGCCTGGTGCGGAAATTAATGAAAGTGAAACAAAAAAAGAACTGCCCGGGCCGGTTGAAGATGCTTTAAAACAAATAGAAATGAAGATACTAAAACTTGGATACGAGGTAAAGATTCGGATATTAGCTGTTAGTCCTGATTCAATGAATGCAAAATCAAAAGCGCAAAGCATAGCCGCGGCATATAAGCAGTATAATACTACTAATTTAAACGGTTTTGTAGCAGGGGAGACAAAGGTTAATAATCAACAATCATTGTTGGAGTTTTTTACTAGAAGTTTTGAGAGTGATGGTTATATTTTAAATATTGGGGAGCTAGCTTCTGTTTTTCATTTTCCGCATCAGTCAGTAGCTACACCAAATATTGTCTGGTCTGGAGCCAAAAAGGGCGAACCGCCGGCCAATTTGCCATTATTCGATAATACACCGGCTGAGATTCTAACCGTAATAGGGGAGACTAATTTTCGAAACGATTATTATAAATTTGGGATTAAAGAGGATGATCGTCGAAGGCACATTTATGTTGTTGGGAAGAGTGGTGTAGGCAAATCGGTTTTACTGGAGAATATGGCTGTGGATGACGTTTGGAAAGATAGAGGGGTGATAATTGTTGATCCTCATGGAGAATTTGCCGAAAAAATTTTATCATGTGTGCCCAATGAAAGAGTTTCCGATGTAATTGTCTTTGATCCCGCTGATAGATCATATCCGATTGCCTTCAATTTGTTAGAAAGTGTTGACGATGATTTTAAAGGTATGGTGGCGAGCGGTTTTGTTGGGATCTTTAAAAAAATATTCGGAAATTCATGGGGTCCGCGGCTTGAGCATATTTTAAGAAATACGGTTTTAGCTTTGCTCGATTATCCAGATTCTACCATGCTGGACATTCCAAAAATGTTAACAGATGGCAGATTCCGTGATAAAGTGGTTGAATTTGTTAAAGACCCGGTGATACGCGATTTCTGGATATTGGAATTTGCGCAATACGACAGCAAGTTTAGAACAGAAGCGGTTTCTCCGATATTAAACAAAGTCGGGCAGTTTTTAGCTACCGCAACAATCAGAAATATTGTCGGGCAACCGAAATCGAAATTGAATATTCGCGATATTATGGATAATAGAAAAATAATGGTAGTAAATTTGTCTCGAGGCAAAATTGGCGAGGATAATTCGGCGTTATTAGGCGCCATGATGATTACAAAAATTCAATTAGCGGCTATGAGCAGGGCTGATGTGCCGGTGGATCAACGCCCAGATTGTTATCTTTATGTTGATGAATTTCAAAATTTCGCCACAGATTCTTTTGCTGTAATACTTTCAGAGGCTCGTAAGTATCATTTAAATCTAATTATTGCTCATCAATATATTGCGCAATTACCAGAAGAGGTAAGGGATGCGGTTTTTGGAAACGCAGGCACAATTGTCTCTTTTAGAGTGGGTGGCGCTGATGCGGAATTTTTAGTAAAAGAGTTCGAACCGGTTTTTGATTCAAATGATTTAGTTAATCTGGATAAGTATAATATTTATATTAAATTGTTGATTGATGGTATAGCTTCACCGGCTTTTTCTTCAAAAACCCTGCCACCTGTGGAGAAAATTAGCGGAAATATTGAAAAGATTATTGCCAATTCTCGAAAACTTTACTCGACAGATAGGGCTGTGGTTGAGGAGATGATTATGAATCGCTCTAAAAAAGAGCAAGCGGAGCTAA
>CAZLCL010000008.1:0-28255 GCA_964558315.1 uncultured Candidatus Saccharibacteria bacterium | reverse complement strand
CAGGGAGAATCAGCTGGAGCACAGGCGATTTCAAATTTTGATACCTTGTTAGCACCGTTTATTCGTTACGATAAATTAGATCGTGAACAGGTAAAGCAAGCCTTTCAAGAGTTTATGTTTAATATGAATGTGCCGACTCGAGTGGGCTTTCAGACTCCATTTACTAATGTCACACTCGATTTAACAGTGCCTGCAACATATGCCGAAAAACCGGTGATAATCGGGGGAAAACCGCAAGCAGAATCGTATCAAGATTTTCAAAAAGAGATGGATCTATTTAATGACGTTTTTGCTGAGGTTATCTCCGAAGGTGATGCTAAGGGAAGAGTTTTCACTTTTCCTATCCCGACCTACAACATTACAAAAGATTTTGACTGGGAGAATAAACGTTTAAATAATTTATGGAAAATGACGGCAAAATACGGTATCCCATATTTTTCAAATTTTATTAACTCTGATATGGATCCAGACGATGCTAGAAGCATGTGTTGTCGTCTGCGTCTCGATAACCGTGAACTAAGAAAGAGGGGTGGCGGTCTTTTTGGTGCGAATCCGCTTACAGGATCGGTCGGAGTAGTTACGATTAATATGCCGAGATTGGGCTACAGGTCGCGTGATTTGCGGGAGTTTTTATATAATTTGGGTTATATGATGGATCTAGCCAAAGAAAGCTTAGAGATAAAGCGGGAGGTATTGGAAAAAATGACAGAGGCTGGCCTTTATCCATACTCAAATTTCTATTTGAGGAATATTAAAAAACGCGATGGAAAATTTTGGGGTAATCATTTTTCAACCATTGGCCTGCTTGGGATGAACGAGGCATTGCTTAATTTGATTGGGCGGGATATCGCTACTGCCGAAGGCCAGAGAGTGGCCTTGCAAATAATGGATTTTATGCGGGAGAGAATTAGCAAGTATCAAGATGAAACAGGTAATAACTATAATCTTGAAGCAACTCCGGCTGAGGGAACTTCTCATCGTCTGGCAAGGTTAGATAAAGAAAGATATTCTGATATCATGGTGGCTAACGAAGCTCAATATGAGGAAGATGGTGCTCCGCCATATTATTCAAACTCTTCGCAATTGCCGGTTGACTACTCCGATGATATTTTTGAAGTTTTAGACTTGCAAGATGATTTACAGACAAAATATACTGGTGGCACGGTAGTCCATCTTTATATAGGTGAGGAGATTGGAGATTTGCAATCCATGAAAAGTTTAATTAAAACTGTTTGCGAGAATTATCATTTACCATATTTTACTTTAAGTCCAACATTCTCCGTTTGTCCAAAACACGGTTACATTGCCGGAAAGATCGAAAAATGCAGCAAGTGCGGTTCAGAAAATGAAGTATATGCTAGAATTGTCGGCTATATTCGTCCGGTTAAACAGTGGAATGACGGTAAAAAGGCGGAGTTTGCTGACAGAAAAACAGTAAAATTAGATATTTTAAAACATAAAAATGATAAAGTTGCCGTGTCTGATGGAAAAAACTCTCAAGCCGAGTTAATCTAATATAATAAATCAATGTGGGTTAAAACAGCTTTAATCAAGATCATAAAAGTCGTAATGATAATTCTTTTTAACTTGTAGCTTTTTACTAAAAATATGCAAATTGCTGGGATTCAAAAAACTACCTTAGTTGATTATCCGGGAAAAGTTGCAGCTACCATTTTTTTACGGGGTTGCAACTTTCGTTGCGGTTTTTGCCATAATCCCGAATTAGTTATTCCTGAGCAATACGCACCGCTATTGAATGATGAAGATTTGTTTAGATTTCTTGAATCTCGTGTCGGCAAGTTGCAGGGGGTGTGTATAACCGGAGGAGAGCCACTGTTATACCACGATACTGATAAATTGATCTCACATATTAAAGCATTAGGTTTTGCCGTGAAGCTAGATACTAACGGTTCTTTTGAGAAACGTCTTAAAGATATTATTAAAGAGGGTGATGTTGATTATATCGCGATGGATATAAAAGCGCCATTTCATAAATATCAAATGGTAACTAATCAAAAAATTAATCAAAATGGTCAATTGCAAACTGCGGATTTGCATAGTAAAAATGATACCTCTATAAAAAATGCCATACAAAAAAGCATAAACCTAATTATGTCGTCTGGGATTGATTATGAATTCCGCACCACAGTGGCTAAGCCATACCATTTGCCAAGTGATTTTATCGAAATAGGCGAGATGATCAAGGGTGCGAAAAGGTATTATATTCAAAATTTTGTGAAATCTAAACAGATTAATTATCAGACAAAATTTGAACCGTTTACCGAGAATGAATTGCACCAAGCTCTAAAAAATGTAAAAAAATTTGTTATTAATTCGAATATCAGGTAGTAATTTCCGATCTAATATTTCTGCTTATAAACATTACAAAATATTAGTATTCGATTGCGCTACTTTTTTTGTTGAACAAAATTTGCTAGTCTGGTAAATAAGGTGGCCAGCAATTACTAAAATAAAGGGTAGCACCCAAAGGAGCTGTAATGCCGTTGATATATTCGCTAGTATCGGTTGTAGTCGTTTCGATTATTTCTCTGATCGGAGTTTTAGCTATAGCCTTAAAAAAGCAGACTTTAGAGAAAATCATTTCGGTGTTAGTTTCATTTTCGACCGGTGCCTTATTGGGAGATGCTTTTCTCCATCTTTTACCTGAGGCTGGGGAGTATTACAACTCCGACCTATATCCGGCCCTTTTGGTTTTTTCAGGAATATTGCTGTTTTTTTCATTAGAAAAATTCTTAAGATGGCGTCATTGTCATGATATAAATTGTCATAATCACCCGAAACATTTAGGGACAATGAACCTAGTTGGAGATGCGGTTCACAATTTTATTGACGGTGTGTTGATAGCGGCAAGCTATGTGGTTTCTATCCCCTTGGGAATTTCGACTACTATTGCTGTCACGGCACACGAAATCCCTCAAGAGTTAGGTGATTTTGGTGTGTTGTTACACTCCGGATTTAAAAAAAGGGAAGCGATTATCTACAACTTTGCCTCAGCTTGCTTTTCCATCTTGGGAGCAGTTTTGGTTCTAATGCTTGGTGTAATATCGAAAAATATTATAAATTTTATTATTCCGCTTACTGCCGGAGGATTTATCTATATAGCCCTATCTGGTTTAGTCCCTGAATTACATAAAGAACAGAATTATAAAAAGTCGCTGATTCAACTTATCTCAATTATCGTCGGAATTTTTGTAATGTATCTATTAATCGTTTTTGAGTAAATGGGGATTATGATATTGTTCTAGCAACTAATTCTACTTGGCAGTGGTTATCTGATTTTATTTTGCCGATAAAAACAGCTATAATAATACGGGAGGGGGGTATGCTGGGGAAAAAGGGGGGTATAGTTGGGGAAAAAGTCCCTAGAATTTTAAAACATGGATCAAAGTGTAAGATTCTACATGCCAAGCATATTCAGCTTTATATATTAAATCTCTACGCATTATTCATAATTCTTAATTCATCATTCTAATCTCATGAAATATCAAAGTATTTATAATCGCATCAAGAGGATCGAAGGACAGGTTAGGGGGATTGGCGACATGATGATGGCTCAAAAGCCCGAGCAAGATATTTTAATACAAATGTCAGCGGCCAAATCTTCACTTGCTTCTACCATCGCCTCATTTATCGAAATACAATTATCTTTAGAAAATGAGGGCAAAATTATTCTCGATAAAGATCAACTCAGAGCAATATTGCGAGAAATTAAAAAATAACAATATTTGTTACCAGTTATTGTTACCAAAACCTTCCTCTGAAAAAATTGCTAATCACATTAATGGACAAAAACAGTGATCACTGAAATTGTCCTTTAAAATATCTTATCTATTGTCAAATCTAAAAATTAATCCAGTTTTATATTTAATATAGTGCCTAAAGCTTTGTCTTTGGCTATATCCAGCGCCATATTTGATTCCATCAAATGATCTATCCAAAATCTTAGCTCTATCTAATTTCTCATAAATGTTTTTCAAAAAAATTGTTGTTACAAATCAAATCAATTATTCCTACAACAAAAAATGTAAAATATCCGTGATCACGGAATAATTACATATTATTTATTTTTCTCTTTAAGTAATCGAGCACTATTTAAATCGTTTGCTAATAAGATTTCTTTTTGTCTAAATTGATAGATTATTTCTTCTTCTCCCTGAATAATTTCCGAAATCATGATCGTAACATATTTTTCTAGTCCTAATTTTCGCACAATAAAAGTAACCTCGTCAGTGCAAGGAAAGGGGTAAACATAAACACTCTTTTGAATTTGCATAAAGCCCAATTCGACAATTTTTAAGCGAAAAAAGTCTCGTGCATATTCATTTTTTTCAGGCACATCAAATATTACTACTCGCCATTTTTTGTCCCATGTGTCTGTTCTTGGAATGGATAAATTATTGATGATAATTTTTTCAAGTTTCTTAACGCCTTTAGGCAACAATTCCAAATATTTATCTTTGCCCTCAGTGCATATCCTAATGCACTTAATGCGCTTAAGATACTGTATACGATCGTTAATTTGCGATTTTTGGTAACCGCTCTCCTCCGCAAACTTTTTCATGGATTTTCTGTATCTAGAACTGGCCGAAAAAAATGGTGTCACAGCAATATCAAAAAAAGAAAGTAAAAATTTTCCTGATGTTAGCGCAACAACCTGTAAATCTTCCTTTCTCATACATCCCTCCTTGTAAGTTATGTAAATTATCCGTGATCACGGAAATATTACATATATTTATTTTATCATAGTTGGAGGTGTGGGTGGGAAAGTTTAAGCGGTTAAAATAAATTTTAAAAATTCCCCGCCAACTCTGCCGTGTGGAATCTCATAATCAAAGCGAAATTATTAAGCTGAATCATCGCCATGTGAAGACCGTAATGTGAGTGTGGAATTTCATTATCAAAGCAAAATTATTAAGTGCAAATATTTAGAATTGTTAAAAAGATGTTATGGATTATCAAAAGCCTTAAAAATTCAACAATTTGAGCATTTTTAAATATCCTAAGGTGTAGAGCGTGCGAGATAGCTTTAGCTCAAAAAATTACAATCAATATGATATATAAAATATTAATAAATAAAAATCCCTTGTTAAGAAACAAGGGATTTTTATTTATTTTAAATGTTATTTATAACATAGAGCCGTATATGGTGCCAAGAGTTACGGCTAATATAGCGACTACACTCATGGCTGTGGCTTCAATAAAATTCAAAGCTTCATAATCTACATGCTTTGAACCAACGTTTACAACAACTCGTCTCATTTCTCTCTCCTTTTTTATTTTGGTTTTAACCCATTTTTATGGGTAATCATCTTTTTGATGATTAAGTCATTATATACCATAGAAAAGATTTTGTCAAGAGTTTTTGTGATATAATATTATTTTCAAATATAAATAATCTTGATCTCTAGCTAAATAAATCTTAATGGTATATGATAATAATAAAGAATAATTAGTTAATTTGGAGAGAAAATGTCAGAAGAAATATCCACTAAGAAGCTCACGGTTGATAGTGAAGTCTGCATAGCTTGCGGTGCTTGCTATGGTAGTGTCGCCCCAGATTTGTTTGTATCCGATGATGAGGGAAAATCAAAAGTAATTAAACAACCAGAAAATGAAGATGAATTAAAAAAAGCCCAGGAAGCAGTTGACAGCTGTCCTGCTCAGGCAATCTCTTTGGAATAGTCTGCAAAATATTTAATACTTGTTTGGAAAAGAAAAATATAGATGGAGGGGAGCAATCTTACATTGATATTTTTTAAATGGTGGTATAGCGAGGCATACCAACGTGTTTTGAAGTATGCAAAAGCTAGCTATATTTTCTTTTTTGATCTATTTTCAGTAAAAATTTGTCTTAAAACCTTATTCGCACCGTGGAAGAGAGATGAGCTATCTTATGAAGGCTTATCTTTGCAACAAAAATTTCAGATTTGGACGCTGAACCTATCTTCGAGGTTCATCGGTTTTGTGATTAAAATTTTTACTTTGCTTAGCTATGCGGTATTTACTGTGTTTTTATCCTTATTAATTTTATTGGTTATTTTGATTTGGTTATTATATCCTGTGATAATAATTTATTTCGTATTAAGAGCCTTAACATTATTATGAATCAGGGCAATATCAAAATTGAGCCCAGGAACACTATTATTGCCAAAGCGGTTGTATTAGATGTGGCATTTAATAATTTTTTATTTTCTTTAATCGCATTTGTCGTCTGGTTTGTCGGATTGGCGAGCCTGATATTGTTAGTGGCAAATATTTTTGGTTTTGTCGAATTGCAAATTGTTAACGAAGCCATAATCAATTTTGCACTGGCGATTTTTTTAACATATTTTGCCGCCAGATTGTTTTATTTGACAAAAATTAAGCATCCTAAACCGCTTTCTTTAGAGCAAGCAGATGAATTACTTAAAAGTGGACAAGAAATAAATTTATTTAAGCTTTTCTCCTTTGAGTTAGCAAAAGTTTGGCTGAACTTTCTAAAAAATCGCTCGCCACAAAAACCTTCAATTCATTTATTAATTGAATCATTGATGAACTCGAAAGATCTTGATTTTATCATGGCTAGACTTGGTTATTCTAAACATAGTCTAATCGAATCTATTAAGGGGGAAGAAAGTAATATCGATACTTCTGAAATTGTTTCTCGATCGTTAAAAATTGCTTTAGCCGAGTCGCATCATCAAATCGAATGCGGGGATTTGTTTATTGCCTTATGTGAACACCATCCTTTATTAAAAAAATTTATTAGTGATATTCATATTGAGATAAAAGATTTGGCTAATATTGTATATTGGCAGACGGTTGTGATTAGACTGAATAAAAAATTACGCAGAAGAATTTTTAATCCAGATGATTTGCATTTAAGTGGCGGAATTGGCAGAGATTGGGTGTATGGTTTTGCGCCGTTATTAAAACAGTATTCTAGAGATATGACCGAGATGATATCGAAATATGGTTTAAATCTCGAGATTGTTGGTCACGAAAAAGAGATTGAGGAGATGCAACAATCTTTAATTCGCGAACGAGGCGGCAATGTTCTATTAGTTGGTGAAGCTGGTGTTGGCAAAAAGACAACTGCCTTAGGTTTTGCTAAAAAGGTTGAAGAGGGTAGTGCAAAGAGTGACTTGCGTAATAAGCATATATTGGAAATAGATTTGGAGGCTTTGCTTGCCGGAGCTGTGAGTGGTGGAGAAATTACCCAGAGGCTGACTTCGATTTTTAACGAAGCGGCCAGAGCCGGAAATATTATCATATTTATCGAAAATATCCAAAACCTTTTTTCCTCTGGAGACGCCGGTAAAGTCAATGCTGTTGAAGTGTTGTTGCCATATTTAGAAACATCGGCATTATACATAATCGGGACTTGCGATACTGCCAGCTACAGCCGATTTATTGCCAATAACTCTACTCTGGTTGAGAGATTCACAAAAATTAACATTGATGAACCGAGTAGCGATGAAATGATTAGAATTTTAGAAGATGTAGTGCCTTCCATCGAACACCATACTCAATCATTAATAACTTATGCCACGATTAAACAAACCATTAAAGCGGCCGATAAATATATTATGAACTTGCCTAATCCAGAAAAATCCATCAACCTCTTAGACGGGGCGGCGGCTAAGGCAGAGTCGGCACGTGGGCAGACAATTATTACGTTTGAAGATATTGATGAATATGTTTCAGAAAAATATGATGTGCCAGCAAGCGCAGTGGGCGATGAAGAAAAAAACAAGTTGCTCAATTTAGAAAACATAATGCACAAGCGCGTTATCGGACAAAGATTGGCGATAGATGCATTATCTAACGCTTTGCGTCGCACCAGAGCAGGTGTGGTGGAGAGCAAAAAGCCCATTGGTTCCTTTCTTTTTTTGGGTTCTACCGGCGTTGGGAAAACAGAAACAGCCAAAGCTTTAGCAGAAGCTTATTTTGGTGACGAAAATAGAATGATTCGATTTGATATGAGCGAATATCAGAATAAGCAGGATATTTACCGTTTGATCGGTATGTCAACCGAAAATGATGAAATACCCGGTCAATTAACCACCGCTATCCGCGAGCATCCCTTTTCGCTACTGTTATTTGATGAGTTAGAAAAAGCTAATCCTGATATATTAAATTTATTTTTACAAATACTGGACGAAGGGCATTTAACAGATGGTGGGGGAAGAAAGGTTGCTTTTACTAATTCAATAATTATTGCCACCTCCAACGCTGGGGCAGATGTAATTAAACAATCCATTGGTAGTGGTGTTGAATACCAAAATTTACGAAAAACTTTAATGGATCATATAATTGATAAAGGTGTTTATCGTCCAGAATTTATAAATCGTTTTACCAGTATTATTGTTTTTTCTCCTTTATCAAAAGCGGAGATAGAACAAATTGCTACCTTGATGTTAAAAGAATTAGCTGAGACTCTTTATCATAATAAAGGTGTATCGCTTAACGTAACAATAGATGCGGTAAAATATTTAGCTGAAATCGGTTTTGACCCGCAAATGGGAGCAAGACCAATGGCTAGAACGATTCAAGAAAAAGTCGAAGATATGTTAGCAAAAAAGATTTTGAATGGAGAGCTTAACAAAGGAGACAGCATTACGATCTCTTCAAAAGATATTCAATAATATGTTAATATTTTATTAACATTGTTTACCAGTTTTAATGATTGAACTTTATTTATAACCGTTTATAATAGAATGTAAGAATAAAAAGATAGAGGGGAAATTGAGAAAAAAGAGCGGACAGCCACAATCATTTCCTAAATCGTTTTTGTTTTTTGTTAAAAACATACCTTTTTTTGGTGCTAAAAATCGCAAGAAAAAAAGATTGGAATTAGAGAAATTAGCCGCACAAGAGGAGAAGAGGCAGGAAACGCTTTTAAAAGAGGTTGAAAGAAAAAAGGAAGCAGTCGCGGAAAAGGCTGAGATAATTCATCGTCAACTTGAAACCGAGAAACAGGCTATCGAAGCTCAGCTTGATCGCGAGATGCAGGCGATTCAGCGCTCAACAAAAACATCTTTTAAAAAGCTTGCTCCTGTTCATAACTATTTACGAACTAAATCTAAACTTTACTATGTTTGGCATTTGAATCCCTACTCTTCTACTTTACATTTTGGCGCTTTGTTGTTTTTTATCGGCGCCTCGGTCTATTTTATGCAGTCAATATATCCGGTCATGATGAACAGGGCATTGGCGGCGGCAAAAACTTGTCATTGGACAGGATCAACAGATACTAGCTGGGATACAGAAAGCAATTGGGACTGCGGAAGCGGCGGGGTGCCTGGTGAGGAAGATTATTTATATTTTGACCAAGCGGCAACTAATAACTTAGAGATGACAACGCCCAAAACGGTGGCTAAGATATATGCACCAAGCGCTGGGTCTTTTAATAAAACATTCGATACCGTCGGATATGATCTAACGGTAAATGGAGATTTTGAATGGGGCAAAGGAACGATATCAAGAAGCGCCGGTTATAGTATGGTTAGAGTAACAGGTAATGTTACGGTTGGTGCTTCGTCGACATTAACTGCCATATCTTTTGAACTAATTGGCAGCGGCAATATTAATTTTGATTCAGCTAAAACAGTTGACTTTTTAGTAGTTAATAAGACAAATGCATCTGATGTTGTGACTGTGTCTCAAGATTTTTCAATTAATTACGGTTTACACATTTATAGTGGCATATTAAATAGCAATGATATAAATATTATTGCTAACTCCGATTCCTTCCGTCCAATTGGATATTATATTGGTTCTAATGCTAACGGCGGCACAACCTCTGTAAAGCTGAGTTCAGATGGTTCACAGATAATTGTAGGACAAGGCGGGATAGCACTTAACACAATAACTATTGATAAGTCTGGGGGATCTGTTAAATGGGAGGGTAACGCTAGTGTGACGAATTTAATTCTTACTACTGGTAGTCTTACAATAGAAGCTGGAAAAATTACCTTTCCCGCTTCTTCGGATGGGTCGGGTGGCAAATTGTCTTGTGCGGCAGGGCAAACTTTATCACTTGCTGGTGCTGGGGCGGGAAGAATTGTCACTTTACGTTCGGATACCCCGTCATCTCAATGGTATTTTGAAAATAATTGTGGAGTAAGCACTGCCAGTTGGGTTGATATCAAAGATTCTAATAATACAAGTGGAACAATTACTGCTTCCAACTCTATTGATTCCTCTGGCAACAGCGGATGGACGCTTAATCCTATTGCAAATATTAAAATTTGGAACGGCTCAACAAGCGATTGGAGCAGTGCCGGCAATTGGACAGGAGGAGTTCCAACCTCTACTGACATAGCGATATTCAACTCAGGTTCTCAAGATTGTAGCATAACTTCAGCAACTCAAGTTATTGGTATAATTAGCACCGATGGTTATTCGGGCACCTTATCAGCCACCAACGATGTCACAACAACAGGGACAGATAGCGGATTATCTTGGGGCGGCGGGACTTTTAATATTAACAGTTCAACGCTCTCTTTTGGTTCGGGATCGTATACAAATTCTTTTTCACAAATTGGTGGCACAATGTTATTGTCTTCTGGCAATATTACTAAAACTAGTGGCGGCAATCAGCATTTTTATATTTATTTGCTAAATTCCGAAATCAATAATATTTCTTCATATCATGATATTACTCTTTTTGGCGAAATAACAGTAAACGGCACATACAATCAAATAGATGACAGGTTAGTGTCGGGGATAGTCAATCTTTATGGCGACTTGCAATCAACCTCAGATGATGTGACCTACACTAGTGGTGGTAGAATTAAATGGTATCAAAGTGGCGACAGAACATGGTCTCCAGCTGGCCAAATACCGCATATATCATTTATGTCTAATCGGACAATTACACTTGGAGCTGATTTATATAGTTCTGGTTTCTATGGCCCAGGCTTCGAAATAAAAGCTGGCACCATTGATGTCTCGGAAACTAATTATACAATTTATTCTAGCAATCTTTATCTTAACGGCGGGAGTATTAATGCAAGAAGCGGGACTGTGGTTCTTATTGGGGGTACCAATTGGATTCCCGGTGAAACGCAGTATTACAATGTAACAATTCCCAGTTCGGCAGGTTTAAACCCTAGTATCTATGGCTCAGCTTATGTAGGTAATACTTTTAATTTAGATTTTGGATTAGCAGGTAGTGGCAGAATAAATCTTTACGGTGATTTAAACATTGGCACCAATATCAATCAAAAGCGTGGTGGCAATATTTATTGGTATAAAGATAGCGATGAAACTTTTTCACCACAAGGGCCTGTGCCTCATATGTATTTTATGTCTGAAAGGACAGTGACTCTGGGTAGCGATATACCAGCCCCCATTGATGCTTATGCCGGTTATATTACCGTTAGCGCGGGCACGCTCGATGTGTCTGCCAATAATTACAAAATTACCACGCCCTCTTTTGCAATAAATAACACAGGGAGTTTTAATGCTCGTCAAGGGACTTTAGAGATCGGCCCGTTTGGAACTACATCACTAAATGCTGGATCTTCTGATCTTTATAATTTAATAATAAATTGGAGTTTTTCGTCAACAGTCGTTGCATCTAATACTCCCAATATAACCGGTTCGTTAGTATTAAAGGATGGCAAATTGAATGGGGCGGTAAAAGTTGGTAAAGAGGTTATAGTCGAATCAACTTTTGATGGTGGAAGCGCTTCGATCACTTTTAATGGAGCCGGCGAACAACTATACACGCTTTCTTCTGTGGCTTCGGGAGGCATAATGCCGACTGGTGATATCACAGTAAATAAAACAACAGGCAAAGTAATCATTACCTCTGATGCTAATACGAATACTTTGTTTGTAAGCAATGTCGTTTTAACTTCGGGTATTTTAGAGTTTAGCGGTGGCTCGAGCGGGGGAAATATTTTTACTGTTACTGCGGGCAAAGCTATTACTAGTTCATCCTCAGCAAACATTGTTCGTTTCGCTGGATCTAGCGGTAATGTTGTTACTTTGGACAAAGATGCCGGAGCAGGGACTTGTAGTGGCCAGAATAAATGGTGCATATCGGGCACGGCTCCAAAATTTTATGCTAATTATGTCAATGTTTCTAATTCTTATAACAACACAGGCTCGACAATATATGCCATGAGCTCCACCGATGGTGGTGGCAACACTGGCTGGGATTTTTCTGAAACCAGTTACTCTTGGGATGGCGGCGCCTCGACAAATGATTGGAACACCGCCGCTAACTGGAATCCCGACGGCACTCCAGATGCCAACGACATTGTAACCATAGATTATGCTGGGAGCGCTGTTACTACCTCTGGCGCTATCTTATTTGGCTCGCTAACTGTAGGGGGGAGCAATGCTAGCGGTTTAACTATTTCTCAAGCAATTACTTCGGGTGGCGATTTAACCATTTCTTCTTTGGGCACAGTAACTCAAGCTACCGCTTGGGATACTCAGCTCGTGCTTCTTGGCGATTTGACCATAAATGGTAGTGATGCCGATCACCCGGCGCTTTTGACGCATAGCGATAATTCTACTGCCGAAAGTTATCGTGTAAATATGACTATAGCAGGAGACACTACCGTTGATACCTACGGACAGGTGAATGTGGATGGGTTGGGGTATGACGTAAGACAGGGGCCAGGAAAGCCGACTAATAATGGTGCTGGTAGCTATGGTGGTAGGGGTGGAGCTTATAGAATAGCGTTAGGAGATGTGGCCGGTGCGACCTATGGTTCGGCGATCGCGCCAGATAATCTAGGTAGCGGAGGAAACATATCTTCTGGAGGCGGAGCAATACAATTGACAGTTGCTGGCACAACAGATATTAGTGGGGTCATCTCTGCAAAAGGTCAATCACATATAGATGGTGGTTGTGGGTCGGGAGGGAGCATTTATTTAACAACTGCAACCTTAGTGGGGGCAGGTAGTATCCAAGCAGATGGCGGTTCGCGTATTGATCGCAATAATTATTCTGGTGGTGGTGGTGGAAGAATCGCTACAGTGCTAACGGGTGGCACATCTTTTGGTTCGGTGAGCATGACAGCTTATGGAGGGACGTCTTCGAGCCAGCCTGATATTCCATATGGCGGTGCTGGCACCATTTTCAAAAAAACAATTATGCAAAGTTATGGGGATATAAAAGTCGATAATCACGATAATCCTTCCAGAATATCTGGCGGGACATTAATCCCAATTTCTGCAAACTGCCAAGGCCATGCTGGTTGTGAAAATTGGCAATTCGACATAATCACAGTGGATAATGGCGGTGACTTGCAGATTCCAAATGAAACAACATTAACAATACACTCAAATTCAGTTTTAGCGAGTGGATCTGGGACGACTGAGGGGTTTATTTCTTGGCGCGGAGGAACTCTGGTACTTCCTTCTGATGGGAATTTTACAGTTGTAAAAGCTACTTTAAATGCTGATACTCAAATACCATTCGACCCAATTACCAGTATAAACTGGATAAATCTGAATAATTTAACAATCGGTGATGGTAACATTGCAGGAAATTTGTCACATTCCGATAACTCAACTAGCGAAACTTATAAAATGAATCTAAATATCCCAGGTAATTTAACTGTCAATACAAATGGTGGCACAATAAATGTGGATGGGTTGGGGTATGACGTAAGACAGGGGCCAGGAAAGCCGACTAATAATGGTGCTGGTAGCTATGGTGGTAGGGGTGGAGCTTATAGAATAGCGTTAGGAGATGTGGCCGGTGCGACCTATGGTTCGGCGATCGCGCCAGATAATCTAGGTAGCGGAGGAAACATATCTTCTGGAGGCGGAGCAATACAATTGACAGTTGCTGGCACAACAGATATTAGTGGGGTCATCTCTGCAAAAGGTCAATCACATATAGATGGTGGTTGTGGGTCGGGAGGGAGCATTTATTTAACAACTGCAACCTTAGTGGGGGCAGGTAGTATCCAAGCAGATGGCGGTTCGCGTATTGATCGCAATAATTATTCTGGTGGTGGTGGTGGAAGAATCGCTACAGTGCTAACGGGTGGCACATCTTTTGGTTCGGTGAGCATGACAGCTTATGGAGGGACGTCTTCGAGCCAGCCTGATATTCCATATGGCGGTGCTGGCACCATTTTCAAAAAATCTGCAGACGATAGCGGAGCGGTTGAAATAAAAAACAATGATTTATTGTCAACCGCATACGCTACTTTGTGTGGTGAGGGTGACAATTACAACTCGGGATGTGCGGCTTCAATAAATTTACAATCAATATCACTCTCGCAAAAAGGCCGTCTTTCATTGGAAAATAATCAGACAGTTAACGTTGCCGGTGATGTGTCGGTTGCTTCAGGGTCGGAAATTATCTTCTCCCCCGACAATGATGGCGATCCTTTAGCTGGGGCCTGGCCGACATTAAATGTTAGCGGTGATCTAAATAACAGCGGTTCTATTATCTCTAACGGTCAAGGTTATCCTGCTCAAAACGGTTATACCAATGCCAAGGGTGGAGTTGGCACCACCTATGGTGGTGGTGCCGGTTTTGGTGGCAATGGCGGAGCTGGCGCAGGTGGAGATGGAACAGGTGGTCAATCCTACGGTTCAGCAACCGATACTAACTACATCGGAAGTGGCGGCGGTCTCTCAACCGGTGGTGCCGGTGGCGGCCATATTCACCTAAATATAGATGGCACCTTAAACAACAACACTGCAACCTCATTAATACAAGCTAATGGTAATGCCGGCTCAACAAATGGTGGTGGTGGTTCGGGCGGTGGCATCTTAATCGAAACTACTAACCTAACCTGTAACACGGCTGGCGCTACTATCTCTGCCAATGGCGGGAACGGTGCTTCCGAAGGTGGCGGTGGCGGTGCTGGTGGCAGAATTATGGCGGTAGTTACCGGGACAAGGACAGTTGATAACTGCACCGCCACATCTACTGGTGGCACCGGTGGAAGTGGAGCATCAAACGGTGAAGCAGGTTCAGTTAATATTCAAGCTTCTCCTACTCAACCAACTCAAACCTTGCCTGCTGATGAGGCAACTAATCAGTCTCAAGAAACAGAGTTTACTTTCTCTACCACCGACCCCGATTCCGACTGGTTAAGATATAAGCTAGAGTTAGCCGATGATTCCGGCTTTACCACCAATCTTAAAACCTTCACCCAAGGAAGCACTGTAGAAACTCAAACCCAAACCAGCGGGGGAGTAACCGGCACCTTTAGTGGTCAGAATAGCCAAAGTGGCACTGCTTACAGCTCCGGCTCTACTGTTACCTTTACTATTGATGCAGGAACCCCGCTAATCGAAAGTCAAACTTACTACTGGCGGGTTTCAGCCATTGACCCCGAAGGTGTAGATTCATACGACGGCAATCCTCACTATAGCACACCCTCCTCAACCAGATCCTTTACTGTGGCGCCGATAGATCAGTTATCATACACCAGTGGCACTGGTCAAACCATTCGAGCGGCAGGTTCAAGCTCAGATACTTGCTCTGCTGTATTCGACTTCGAAATCTTAAACTCCATAGATGAAACAGTTAAACTTAGGGCCGATGATCCTCATACCTATACCTTATCCGATGGAGATAGCGGCGGCCAATTCTTTACTACCTCTGATTGCTCTGGTAGCGCCTTATCTCCGGCTCAACTTACCATTGCTGAGGGTTCAAGCTCTGCTGAGTTCTACTACAAAAACACTTCTCCAAGCCTTACCCCATACACCATAACGGTAGCTGAATCACCACAGCAAGATCCCGATTGGAGCGATGCCCAAACCACTATTCAAGTTAATCCGGGTATTTTAGACCACTTTGTTTTAAGCGATTATCAAACAACTGTAACTACCGAACAAACATTTTCAGCAACTGTTACCGCTTACGATGCTCAGGATAATGTTAAGTTTGATTACTACGGCACAGAAGCCAATATCTGGTTCTCCTCCTCTGCTGATAACTATGCCTATCCAACCGTCTTACCAGCCACATCATCTAGCAAATATCAATTCTTATCTGGTGATCATGGTAGCAAAACCTTTACTAATGCCTTTCAAATTAAAAAAACCGGCAGTAACACCATTGTGCTTCATCACGATGCTTACGATGGTAAAAGCCAAGATCAATTAACTTTGACTTCAAGCACCATTACGGTTAACCCCGGAGCAACTCACCGTTTTGAACTTACTGATTACCCCAGAGCCGTCAATCCCAGCTATCCCTACTATGCGGTCTCCGGTTTTGAGTGGTCGGAAGCAGAAGGCGCCAGCTCTGACTTTGACATGGATGTCACAGTTAGGGATCAATTCAATAATATTAAAAGCGATTACGACGGTTCTATCTACTTTACTCTCTATACTGCCCAAGGCGAGGAAGCCGCTGACTACGATTTCTATTGGGATAGCGCCAACAGATTAGCCTTTGACCCGGAGACAGATCATGGCCAGAAACAAGCTAACGGAATTGCTGGAGATTACTCATACTTTATCTCTGATACCGCTGGCAAAACTCTAGATTTAAGGATCTCCGATGGCACCGTTACCACCCAAGGGGCATACACTATTTACATTAAGCCACTAGAGCTTGATCACTTTGCCATAACTACCAATCAAACCCTTTCCCGACAGGGCACGGTCAACGACCAAGACAATGATGAGGAGTGGGATCATGATGATACGCCTGTCTCTGTTACGGTTACCGCTTACGACACCAGAGGCAATGTTAAAGTAGATTACGGTTACAATGAAACCACAGGCGAAGGTAGGATCTATTTTTACTCTCCCGAGAGATCAGTCCAATCCGGTGGAGAACTAGTTAACAACATGGAGTTCCCTTACTACAAAACCAGCGCCAGTGATATCTCGGCCTCTTTTGAATTTCCGATCGAATCAGCCGGTGTCCATACCTTTACCGCAGAGGATGAGATATTTAAATTCTTTAAAGGCGGTCGAAGAACCATCTATGTGGCAGAGAGCATTACACCCAGCGATAGTTATGCGCTCGAAAAGAATCTTAAAGATCCCAACTTCTCCGATGCCTTATGGGATGATCGAACAGAAAATGTTAAAACAGGCGTTTTACCAGTTGGGTCAACAATAGCTGTAGAGACCCACGTGCCCGGCTCAACTCACACTAACGATGATCATAGCGATGATAGCAATAACAACATTACTATCGGGCCAGGCGATGAGAAGCTAGTGCTTTCTTGGCAGAACCCCTTTGATCTTCCAGCCAGCGCCGAACCCAAGATATATTTTTATCAATCTACTAATGGCACAGACTACTCGCTACTATCATCTCCTAGACCTAATGCAGTTGGTGCTAGCCAGTGGCAGTCAGAGGAAGTAACCGGTTTAACTAACGACCAACAATATTGGTATAGGCTTTGCTTGGGTTACAAGAGAAGTGATGGCACCTATATCCTCTCCGACTACTCTAACGTAGTAACCGAGACGCCCAAAGCTATCGCTCCGGTTAATGTGGTAGCTAGCCAACTAGACAAAGATGGCGAAGACGGTCAGCGTTTCGGTCAGGTTAAAATTACCTATTCGCTTCGCTTTGAATCTACCACCACTTTCTCTTACTTTAATCCTGTTACTCTAACTTGGAATGACATTACAGACTCAGCCATATCAGGCGACAAAGGAGTTCTCTCCGGCAATTTTGATGAGCCGATTCTTCACACCACATATTTTGAAATGAACACTGATTTTGACGGTTACTATTTAAACGGCTCTTTTAAGATTAGAGTTAATGTTTCAGTAGATGGGCAGGGCAGTTCCAACTCAGAAAGCAACCTCTTTACCTTAGATACTAAAAACCCTCATGACACTTCTTTAGTTATTGACGCCACCGCCAACACTTCTGCAGATCTTTCAATCTCTGCTAGCGACGATTCAGCACCGATTAGAATGATGGTCTCGAATGAGGCTGATTTTAACGGTGCTGAGTGGCAGGAATATGCTACCAGCATAGAAAGCTACAACATCGAGGGAGTCAGCACTATTTATATTAAGTTTATGGATGATTATTACAACGAGACAGAGATTTCGACACCGGTTGGCGAAATGCCGGCTAGTTTTGCAGTTAAAGATGCTAGTAATATCGAAGACGCTGAGTATAGGCTAGTCTTAATTTGGAGAACCATAGAAGGCATTGATCACTACAATATTTGGCGGTCTAACGATGGCGAGTCTTACACAAAAGTTGATACCACCACTAAAAATGGTTATCTTGATATTAATTTATCAAATGAACTAACTTATTACTATAAAGTCACTTCAGAAGACGCCAACGGCAACATCTCTCTGCCTGCCGGCCCTCTTTCATCTCGTCCCGGCTCTGCCCCTGATGTAACGGCCGATCCATTAGTTGAGCTTTTCGGCTGGCGACAGGAGTATGGCGTTAGAGCCAAGATCACCTGGAACACCGACCAAGAAGCCGACTCATTTATCGTTTACTCAAAAGAGGAATTAGAGGAGGGAATTTCCACTAAAACTAAGAGCGGGGCAGATGCATTAATTGCTGGTGACGTTTCCATGACTCTAAACCACGAAGTCATGCTTTATCACCTTGATCCTTCAACCAAGTATTACTTTAAATCTTTATCTAAAAATGAGATCCAGATCACTGGCGCATCCGCTGTTCTCTCCTTTACTACCCCCGAGCGCATCCCGCTCTTAATCCAAGGCATGACTATCTCTGATACTACCATTAACTCAGCTCAAGTTACTTGGTCAACCACCAAACTCTCTACTACGATAATGCAATACTCTACTACTGCTATCTTAGGTGATACGGTTTCAGCCGACGCCATTACTATTAACGACACTGATATGAACACCACTCACTCTTTTAAGCTTGATAATCTAACGAGTGGCGCTAAATACTATTTGCGGGTCAGAAGCACCGATTCCGACAGCAATACTACTATCTCCGATATTTACACCTTCTCGACCTTTGCTATGCCCATAATCTCTAATGTTAATGTAAAAGAGACTTCCTACAATACCGCTACCATTGAATGGCAAACCAATGTTAATGCCGACTCAAATGTAGAATACAGCACTAATCAAAACTCAGAACTCAAAACCCAAAATGAGGGAGAGGGGACATCAAATAGCCAAGCTACTCCTGCTACTGGCCAACAGGGTAAGAGCGACTCCACCACCATACACTCGGTTACCTTAATTGGGCTATCCCCTAAAACTACTTATAGCTATCGGGTAATCTCTAGCGACCAGTTCGGCAATACTGCTACCGGCCAGACATTAAGTTTTACTACCGCCACCGATACTATTTCGCCTCAAATTAGCAATGTAAAAAGTGAGGTAGCCTCTACCGGTAGTGGTGAAACCGTTAAATACCAAGCTATCATCTCTTGGGATACCGATGAACCGGCTACTAGCCAAATTGAATATGCCCAAGGAATAGGCGGGGATTATACTGATAAGTCACTCGAGGTTGAATCACTTAATTCAGCTCATGTGGTAATTCTCCCCGACCTTAAACCTAACTCCGCCTATCATTTCCGTATTGTTTCAAAGGATTTGGTGGGCAATATCGCTTACTCAGATGACATCTCTTTAATTACTCCGCCCAAAGAAAAATCACTCTTACAAGTAATTATTAAATCATTAGAAGACACCTTCTCATGGGTAGGTAGATTGAGGGAGAAGTGGTTCGGAGAGTAAATAAGTGAAAAAATATATAAAAAATTACAGATTAATAATAAATTTAGGCTTGTTAATAATTTTGTTAACATTTTATTGTATTTATTTGTTTTATAAAAATAATTATTTTACGACAGAATCTAAAAAAATTTCAACCGAGCAGGAAGTATTAACTCAATCAAATCAAATGCTTGATTCTGGAGAAAAAGATCAAGCAATAGCATTGCTTGAGCAGTTTCTAATTAATGATAATGATAACCAGCGTATTATCTATAAACTAACAAAATGTTATTATAGTAATGGTGATTATGATAAGTTTTTAACTTTCGTAGGAGATAATCATCTCGAAGACTCTCAAATATTAAATATGTCGGCCACTATTTATCAGTCAAGAAGCCAGTGGGATAAGGTAGAGGAGTGTTATAAAAAGGCATTGGCTATTGATCCTAAAGACAATAAGACTTACATCAACTTTGCCGCTTTTTATCAAACCCGCGGCATGTATCAACAAGCTTTAGAAGTAGTCAATGAGGGTTTATCAGGAGATAACCAATCGGTATCTCTGCTTGTTACTGCGGCTTCGATATCAATAAAAATGAGTCAGCCAAACGATGCTAAAAATTATCTTAATCAAGTTATGGCAATTGATCCCGATAATAAACAAGCCTCGGAAATGCTTAGCTCCATATAGAGAGGGAAGATGGCAAAAACAAAAATTATTTCAGCGGTTAAGGTAAAAAAGAGTTTTAACGTCGGAAAAAATGCGCTTGAAATTATTCATGGGGTAGATTTTGAGGTGGAATCGGGAGATTATGTAGTGTTTTTTGGCCCATCCGGATGTGGTAAATCCACCATTTTGAATCTGTGCTCTGGCCTCGAGGTGCCAACGGAAGGCAAACTTCTAGTGCGTGGAGAAAATGTTGGTGGTTATTCTCCTGACCAATTGGCAGAGTTTAGACAAACAAAAATTGGTATTGTTTTTCAGCAATTTAATTTGTTAAAATCCCTGACTGTTCAAGAAAATGTCGCTTTACCTTTAATCGCCGCTGGTTCGCCCAGAGAAAGAGCTATGAACCGCGCGGCTAGTTTGCTACATATGTTTGGTTTAGCCAAACATTTTGGCAAGATCCCCACCGAGTTATCTGGAGGCCAACAACAACGCGTGGCAATTTCCAGAGCTATGGCCGCAAATCCCTGGGTTTTAATATGCGATGAACCGACTGGCAATCTTGATTCAAAATCTTCGCAGGAAGTTATGGATATTTTATATTACCTAAACATGAAATCAAAAAGAACTTTAATCTTAGTCACCCATAATTCAGAGCATCTTATATATGCAAATAAAATTTTTTACGTTAAAGATGGTTTAATCAGCAAAATCGAAGTCAATAAAAAACGGCCGACACTAAACAAGATTGCCGGCTTAGACTTAAAATCACACAGCATGGAGCAAAGCTAATGTCAAAAATGCGATTCATCGAAATTATTAGGATTTCTTTTACTAATCTGCGTTCTAACCGAATGAGGACATTGTTAACGGTTATCGGCATCTCAATCGGTATTGCAACAATCGTTTTTTTGGTTTCTTTAGGTTACGGTCTTCAAGAGTTGTCTATCAAAAAAATTGCTTCTATAGAAGCAATTAATACTCTCGATGTTACCACTGGTAAAAATTCCTCACAACTAGTCAATGATGATTTTATTAAAAAAATTGATGATTTGCCTGATGTTTCAAAAATATCACCGCTATTATCTATGGGCACAAAATTCGAGTTCGAAGGCAAACAGACGGATGCGGTAGGCAATTTTATTGACGACGATTACGCCTCTTTGGAGGGAATTAAACCGATACTTGGAGCTTTTTTTGCAAATTCCTCTAGCGATGTGGTAGTTTCTACAGCTTTACTTAAGGCAATAAATTTGGAGTCAAATTCTGCTGTTATGAAGGAAGCGAGCGCCGATATTATATTAATTAACTCTGAAACAAAAGATCGTTCAATTATTGAAAAAAATTATCGTATTGTAGGGGTGATCCAAGATGATTCTACCTCTTTTGCCTATTTTCCAATTGCTTCGGTTAAAGCAGATATTACCTGGCCGTTAACTTACAATTCTCTTAAAGTAAAAGTTGAAGATCAATCAAAAATCTCTGAGATAAAAGGGAAAATTACCTCAATGGGTTACTCTGTTACTTCGATCGCTGATACCATTAGCCAAGTGGATAGGATTTTTAAGATAATTCAATTAGTTCTTGCCTTTTTCGGTTTTGTGGCATTAATGGTCGCCTCAATTGGTATGTTTAATACTATGACAATAGCCTTGTTGGAAAGAACCAGAGATATCGGTATAATGAAAGCGATAGGGGTTAAAGATCGTGATGTTTCTAAAATCTTCCTATTTGAATCGGCTTTTATCGCCACTTCCGGTGGTTTGCTCGGAGTAGTGGGAGGGTGGTTAACTGCAATAGTTATAAACTTTGCAATAAATATATTGGCCAAGAGTGTTGGTGGTGAACCTCAAAAATTATTCAGCATGCCGATATTATTTGCATTAATAATTATTGTCTTTTCAATGATAGTTGGCATTGCGACCGGTTTTTATCCGTCTAAAAGAGCTTCTAAACTTAATCCATTAGATGCGTTGAGGTATGAATGAGCATTCTTAATAAAAACAGCTCCGTAGTAAAAAGAAAAAACCCTGTCCCTACTGTTAGTAATGTTTTATTTATGGGTCAAAGTTTGTGGTATATACTTACCATAATTATATATTTATCTTGCACTTTAATGGGTTTTGGAGTAGCTTATTTGATCTCGCGTTTCATCATCGAAATAAACCTAAAATAATAAGGTCTAATAGTATTCGAGATTATCGGCAAGGCTGTGTTTATTTGTGGATGTAAACAGGAGTGCCGATTGTTGTCCAGTTAAATACCGTCTCAGCGGCCGCTGAACCTAATCTAATGCACCCGTGAGACACAGGAGTGCCAAGATGATT
Organism: uncultured Candidatus Saccharibacteria bacterium; assembly: GCA_964558315.1. Lineage (GTDB taxonomy): Bacteria > Patescibacteriota > UBA1384 > XYA2-FULL-43-10 > XYA2-FULL-43-10 > MWCM01. The sequence goes on along the minus strand of CAZLCL010000008.1, from coordinate 5,614 downwards.
TTCGCCCTCTTTGTAGCCATTTGGCCACTCTGGTAGGTCGTGGATGCCATAACCTCCACCGATTGATTGCCAAAACGGCATCCATAAACCGTATGGCGATGACCATCTTTTTAATTCTTTGCTCTGAATATATTTTGTCCCTGTTGGCGTTGGCATAGATGGTTTGCCTGAAGATATTATAAAACAGTTGATTACGGTGTTGCTTTCAACCTGACAAAGCTTTTGCTGGGTAAGGTCAACGTCTAAATATTTGCCTTCAAATCTCCCGGGTATTATTCCTTCGGCTGGATAAACTCTAATTTCTTTGGGGTCTTCAAGATATGTTTGTAATACAATTTGAGATGAACCATTATTAAAAACGGCTAAAATTGATTTTACAGCCTTATCTTTATCTAAATATTTTCCCTGTTGACCCTCTTCAATTACACTTTCATCTAAAGCATTGATTTTTTTGTCTTTTTTGGCAATTTCAAAATTTTTTGCGATTTGCGTCAAATACGATCTGATTGCGTTATTATCTAACTCCACGTCAACCACACCTGAATTAGAAACAAATTTTATCCACCTGCTGATATCGTATCTAGTTGGTGTAAAAACAGAATTCTCGTAAATTAAATTGATTTGTGTCTTTAGATACTCTTCAGCTAAAGCCTTTTTTTCTTGCAATGATTCAGAGGTAATTTGACTGGGGACAGCAATAGCATGTAGCTGGATATCTAATGAATTTCCGTTGGTAATGAGCTCACTTAAATCGTCGGCAAGGTTTGATGTATCAATTTTTTGGCCAACTATCTCGGGGACGATTTCAATATCTCCATTTTCATTTATCAGCAGATACGCGTCTTCGGAGTCGGTGTTAAGAGAGGGAAGCTTTTCAGAAATAAACAATGATAATTTAGTGTTATCAATCTTTAAAGGCACAGATAAGTTTTGAGATCCGATTGAAGTTTTTGCAGAGGCGTATAATTGAGGGAAAAATTTATGAGATCTACCAATTTCATAAGCCAAAAGAATACTTTTATCAATATCGAAACTTAAACCTGTTTCTGAAAGCAAAGCCGAGACTGATTTTTCGCCGGCTTTAAAGGTGATCTGTTTCTGCGAAATAACATCAAATTTTTTGTGGATTAAAATTGTAGCTTGCTTTTTAGTTTTCCCCGATACATCAATACCCGCAATTAATACATTGCGATATATTTTCCCGGCATAAGCATTTTGATAAAAAAGCAAACTACCCAGTAAAAACATTATTAAGCTGAACAGACTAATGGCTGTTATGGTCCAAAACCTTTTTTTTCTAATCATTTTCACCCTCAAAAATATTTACATAATTTTATTATTACATTAATAATTTTAACAAATATATGTTGTTGATACAATTCAAACAATAAAAAATACTGTAAAAACAGTATTAAATAATAAGTCTATAAATGCAGTAAATTGGTGGGCCTGACAGGGATCGAACCTGTGACCAACCGGTTATGAGCCGGGCGCTCTACCACTGAGCTACAGGCCCCAATTTCTACACATATTATAATATCCTATTTCGCATATTTAAACAATACTGACAGACCCGAATACAAAAACTGGATTTTATAGCCCGGGCATAAATATATTCATAGCTAGTTGAAATGTGTTCTTTGTGTGTTTTTGAATTAGGGTTCTTAGATATTAATAATACGCATGTTATCATGTCAAGTTATTATATCATATAAAGTATTGACACAAAGCTCTTAAGGTGATATAATGGTTTAATTTATCATAACGTCATATTATAATTATGAAAACAAAAATAAAAGAAAAATTGAATACAAACTTTGATAATGTATCAGAAATAAATACTAATTTTTCTTTATGCCAAGATCAATCAAAAAACCATCTAATAAAAAAAATATTTGAGCTGGTTTTGCTTGCTCTTTTAATCGGGGCGGGAAGTGCTTGCGCTCATGCTTCTGCTATAAACACTAAAAATGTGTTGTCGGAAATTAATTATTATCGAAAAATTAGAGGCCTAACTCCTTTGGAGATTGACGATAGGCTTAATGAGGCGGCCGAAAAAAAATCAAATGACATGATAAACAGAGATTATTTTGAGCATTATTCCTTCGGAAGATCACCTTGGGATTTTATTGCTGAGCAAAATTATAATTATTTATATGCTGGAGAGAATTTAGCTATGGATTTTCAAACCTCAGAAGGCATGGTTAGAGCATGGATGAGTTCACCTACTCATAGAAAAAATATTTTAAATCCAGATTTTGATGATGTTGGAATAGGAGTTGTCAAGGGAGAATATTCGGAAGATGACCAGAGTCATGAAACAATTATGGTGACAAATATGTTCGGTAAAGAAAAACCAAAAATATTAATATTTTTTGATAAAATTGTAAATACGCTTAAACGAATATTCTAATTGATTAGCATATATTTAATAATAAAAAAGACGGATGCCCGTCTTTTTTGGGTATAAAGCTGTGGATAAGTTTTTATAAATATATAGTTTTCTAATCTGATTATGGTAAATACTAGTATATTTGACAACGATTGGAACAACTGGTAATTTTCCATAAGCAAAACAGAGTATAGCCTATGGGTAAATAAATAATACATAGTATTACTAGATAATACTTATGGGCTAATATAATACATGATTCGAGCAAATTATGTTCGAATAGCCGACTCAACCGCAATAGGAGGATAAACTGAATCTCCTAACAAGGTAATTTAAGTTTGGCATGTTAAAAAATAAATAATATTTAGGCTTAATAATGCTAAGCCTTTGTTAAATGTGTAAAAATTTATTAAAGAGAGGATAACTATGATCGGTAGTTTTAAAAGATCATTGATCTATCTGGTTATAGCTACATTGGCAGTTCCTATCACGTTATTTAGTTATTCAGTAAAAACAGCCAATGCTTTTGATTCTAGCTATAAATCAGCAGAGTCTTACAGCGAGTTGGATATCGGGGGAACAACATGGAGCAGTAGAGAATCAGCTGAGGTCTCAGACGACACATATGCTGTGGCTGAGATTACTTCTAGCTCAAATCCAACAAATTATTTAATGGCAGAAGATTACAGTTTTTCAATTCCAAGCTGGGCTGTGATTGACGGAATTGAAGTATCTGTTGAAAGACATCGCAGTATTAATGCTGGTGCATCTTCATCAGTTACTGATGATACGGTAAAGATGCTGAAAGATGGAATAGCCGTCGGAGACAATATGGCAAGCGCCACGCTCTGGCCTAATTCAGATGCAGTTGAGGTGTATGGCGGACCTTCTAATTTGTGGGGTGCGACTTGGACGGCCAGTGACATAAATTCCACCGGTTTCGGCATGGCAATATCAGCCAAAAGAAACAACACTGGTGACAGAACAGTTTATATTGATAGTATTGCAATTAAGGTATATTACTCGGACAAAACCGCTCCGATAATCGAACCTCATGATGATGTAACAGTTGAGGCTACCAGCGCATTGGGTGCTATTGTTAATTATACAGAGCCAGTGGCAAATGATAATTATGATGCACCTTCCTCAGCATTATGTGCTCCCGCCAGTGGAAGCCAGTTTGCTTTGGGGGAGACCGTAATAACATGTAATAAAACAGATTCATCTGGTAATCCAGCTGATCCTGTAAACTTCAAAATATTGGTAGCTGATACAATTAAACCTCAGATAATTTCAAAAAGTTCAACCCCCGATACTACTGGTGACGAAACTACATTAAGCGTAGAGGTTTATGATGAGGTGGAAATAGCTTTTGTCGGAATATCTGTAAATGGTTCGAGTTTTAACCTTATGACTCCAACCACCCCGGGCTCAAAATATGCATATTATTATGTCTTGCCACTTGATAGTTTAAATCCTGTGACTTATCAAATTAAAGTCGTTGATACCTCTGGCAACGAGACGATTTCCACTCCGTTATCCGTAATTACTCCAATTGACAATGATAAGCCGATAATCAAATTAAACGGAGATTCCGATATCACTGTTGAGCAAGGATCTAATTATCAGGAATTGGGTGCTAGCTGGCAAGATAACATTGATGGTAGTGGCCAAGCTATTGTGAGCGGTGATGTTGTTGACGCAAATACTTTAGGATTATATATAATAAAATATAACTATACAGATAGCTCTGGCAATCAGGCTGTTGAGGTTACAAGAAGCGTTAATGTAGTAAAAACCTTTCAAGCCGGGATATCGAATTTAAGTATTGCCCCTAAAGATGGCAAAGTAATATTATCTTGGTCGCCTGCTAATGGAGCGTTGATATATAATATTTATTATAAAAAGAGTAGTGACAGCGCTTTCCCAATAAAATATATTAGCACCTCAAATACCAGCACCGAGATTATTAATCTCGAAAATGGTCAATCTTATGATTTTGCAGTAGTCGCAGAAGGAACAGGTGGTGTGTTAAGCCAAATGGTTACAATTTCGGCTGTGCCAAATAAAGCAGTTGCCGAAGAGAGTGCCGTAGTTCGGGCTGTTGCAGTTGAAACGGCTGAAGTTCTGCCCCAAGAGCCTGTTGATACAAGCAATCAGGTATCTGAGAAAGCCGATCAGCAAGATACTGAAACTGATGATTCTCAAGGCAAAATTAAAGGTGATGAGGAGAATATTGACACCAGCGAAGACGAAGAAAGTGTAAATTGGACACCATGGATAATTTTATTCATCTTAATTATTTTGGCTGGAGCGGCGACCGGAGGATATTTTTACTGGTTTGCTGGAGAAGAGGAAGTGATAAGGAAAAAGGAACCGGCACCAAAAGTTGAAGTTAAAGAGCAGAAAAAAAACAGCAATAAAAACCCTCCAGCATCAAATTCTAAAAAATCCGGAAAAAAGCAAAGAAGATGGTAAGTAGTTAACTATTTGACCACTACAGTTTGGGGAAAACCCTGCAGGTAACTGCGGGGTTTTTAAATTTTAACAACATAGCAATTGTTTGATACGATAGATATATGAAAAACTTTCTAAATAAAATTCAACAAGTTATCCCGATGAATATCGGCAGTTTTATGTTGTTTGTTCTAATAATGTATATGATGACCATAGTAGGCAAAACAATTTGGGATAATTATCAATCGAATAGAGGAATTTCGGAGCAGGAGAAAGAGGTCAATCAAATGCAATCTGAGGTGGAATATATGGAAGACGAAATAGTATATTATGGCAGTCAATCATTTAAGGAGAAACAAGCTAGGGCTAAATTGGGCTATATATTGCCCGGTGAGACCGTTTTTAGCGTGCCAAAAGATAAAAAATTAGATGAAGAGAGCCAAGCTGAAGTGACACCGAATGGCATTGAATCCGGAGAACATCGGCCAAATTATATTTATTGGAAAGAGTATTTTTTCGACTAATATTTAGTAATAAGATTTTTATATAATTGCTAATAAACAACAAGACTTACGCTATTAGATTTGCATTAACAATTTTAAATTAGATAGATAAAAAATAAAACAATTCTTTATGAATTGTTTTTGGTAGCAGGGGAGAGGATCGAACTCTCGACCTCGGGCTTATGAGTCCCGCGCTCTAACCATCTGAGCTACCCTGCCAAAGCTAATTTAAAATTTAAAAACAAAAATCTAAAATTATGGA
>CAZLCL010000007.1:6406-29099 GCA_964558315.1 uncultured Candidatus Saccharibacteria bacterium | reverse complement strand
GATGTGTCCATATGTATTCATGGATACACCATACTGATTTTTCATTGCTATTCCAGTCTAGCAATGTGTACTGTATCTATCTGAGCTAGTGCACAGAACCGGATACAATATCTATATATAATTTTTCTTTGCCATAGCGATCGTAAAGTGGCCTTCGAATAATTATGTATAAACCGACAAAACAAGTATATACAGCTGATAATAGTGGTAGTAAATAAAAATTTGTATTAAGCTCAACATTAAATATTGTGCCTGATGCCAAACCGAGAATTGTGCCTAAAATCGGATAAAAAATCGGATGGTCAAAATCCATGAACTCTTTTAATTCTTTAATAGCGGCGCTGGGGCAGATATCAATTAAAGATTGTTTAAAATCATAAAACTTTTCGATTGCATCAAACGTTAAAGGTTTATTTTCTGCTCCTGTAATGGATATGCTACGAATAGTTTTTCTTTTGGTAAATAATATTTTTATGTGATTAATATCCTTTAAGATTGCGGTTTCCCCATAAAAACCATCTTTTGTGATCCGTCCGTTAAAAATTTTAACTTTTACTTTAAGATATTTTTGAAAAAATTTAAAAATATACCAACGAAAGAGTAAAATGAAAAACAGATAAGGGGTTACGATGATAAAGCATAGCGTAATATTATCCAGAAATAAGTAAAGCAGTAATATTAAAAAGCTTAATATGAAATATATAATTAATTGGTTAAATGCATGTTTCCTACGGTTTATTTCATTTTCTGAGATACTATAAGATTTATTCATAAATAAAAGTAATAATTAGTCATACTGTTATTTTTTTGTGTCTGAGAAATAGTATAACAAGCCAATAATCAATGGGATACCCCCAACGATTATTAAACTCTGCCACTCCTTGTGAATTAAAATTATCAGGCTTATTCCGATAAGTAAGAAAATTGCTCCGCCAATTTTGGGTTTTTTCAAAGAATAGACGGTAATAGCCACAATCGGTAAAGCTAAAAGTAAGTGCATTAAACTATCGGTTAAAGAAAAACCTGCGCCAAAACCCTCGAGCGTAAAGCTCAAAAAAAACAATGATATCAAAATCGAAAGAATCCTCGCCAGCCATAAAAAGACCTTTTTCATGTTAGCTCCGCTTTAAAATCTACTTGATGCTCCGATATGCCGAGAGAGATGCCGTATTTTTTGGCCAAGTCATATTGTCGAGTAGATTTTTTGTTAATTTTAAAAATTTTATGTGGAAAAATTATGTAGTGCCACAAGTCGTTTTTGTAATCTGCATACCAGCTACCAGTATGGTTTTCATCAATGTTCATGCTGATAATTTTGGCGACTTTTTCTGCATTCTCCTCGCTGATCTCGACCTTGTGGAGAGTCCATTGTTTAAGCCATGGAGTGCGGTGTTCCAAAGTTACAGCCTCGACTTCAGTTGAGATAATTTTCACTAATCTAAGTGCGTCCCTGTTTTGCAAACTTTCTTCAATTATTGTTCCAAAATAATTCATATTCACGGTTTCTTAATTAATAATTTCAAAATTATAGCTAAATATCATTTGATAATTTTTAGTGCCGATTATTTTATATTCACCGATATCGAAATCAATTTCGGAGCATTCTATGTTATAACCCTGTCGCAATACCGAGTCTTCGCCTCTTTTTATAATTTTATCGGGATTAATTTTTTTTATAACTTTTCTATAATGATAGATTTGCTCGGGGCTCTCGGTTATTATACAAAATTGATCAGTTTTTTTATTAAAGACAGTTGTTTGTTGCGGAGTGCTAATTTCTATTCCGTATCCTTTGGGAATTTTTGCTATATGTGATGGGATTGCATCTGTAGATAGAATTTCCTCTGCATTTGGGCTGAGGATATGCTTGGTAGCGGAGGTATCGGTATCATTTGTGCCATAAATATCTAATAAAAGAGCATTATTTAATTTATTGTCGCGCTCATTTGATATAACATACACATCCTCCGCACCGTTATTAAAAATTTGTCTAATTATTCCAATGCGCGTAGTGTTATTGTCGTTATACGAAACTATTTTGCCCGGAATTAATACGGACGCGTCAAAACATTTATTAAACTGATAACTCTGTCCGTTTTTTAGAAATGGCTCCATAGAATTGCTGGCTAGCTTTACATTAAATTGGCAAAGATAATCAATCTTGTCTAAAACGGGTATTTTATAGTTTGGCCTTTCTTTGTATAGATAAAGAAAGGCCAAAAGTAAAATCACTATAACTGTTAGAAGCTGGTAGAAAGATAACTTTTTTCGCTTAATTCTCTTCATGAGTATAAAAAAATGTATTATATAAGACTATTATTTTTTGGCTATCGACCACATTATAATACTTTCCGTCATGAATGCATAAAACACCTTTATTTGATAAATGTTTTTTAGCTTGATCTTTTAAGAAGGCATCAATTCCTTTGTCGCGAATATATATTAAATTATCAATTTCGCTTGTCTGGTAGCGTTTACGATATCTCTCATCTAATTTTATATTGCTTTCGCAGGGAAATTTGTGACAATCATAACAAAAATCGCCATTTCTGTTTTGACATAATCTGCGATGGCATTTAATTTGACGATTATTAACTTTTCTGCCGCTAAAACATCACGGGCAGTTATTGTTAGCTCTTAAGTAGGCAAAACACAAACCACAGTTTATGCCACAGGGCGCAATGAGTTTTTTGCTAAAATGTTCCATTGCTCTAATTCTATAACAAATCGGGTTTTATTAAAAATATTAACAATCTCTAAGCACATTAGAAAACAGCCTAACAACAAATTCAGCTGATAAGAAATATTTGTATTTATGTTAAAATTAAATTATGAAAATATTAGGCATAGATCCCGGCACAGCCATCATGGGTTGGGGATTAATTGAATATAAAAACGGTAAAGTAATTCCGCTTAAATATGGTTGTATCGAGACGGAGTCAGCTGTGCCAATGCCGCGGCGATTGGCAAAGATTTATCACGAACTTTCTGATATAATAGAGAGAGATCAGCCGGATCAAGTCGCGGTTGAGGAATTATTTTATTTTAAAAACGCTAAAACGGTAATTACAGTGGCACAGGCTCGTGGTGCGGCAATTATTTGTGCTGAAAACATGGGGGTTCCGGTTTATGAATATACCCCATTGCAGATTAAGCAAGCCTTAACCGGTTACGGACGTGCAGATAAAAAACAGATGCAAGAGATGGTGCGTATTACTTGCAAACTCGATCATTATCCCAAGCCTGATGATGCGGCCGATGCTTTGGCAGTAGCTATCTGCCATGGGCAGAGCGTGAAAAATGCAAATTAATAATAATTACTATAGTATCACGGAGGGAAGATGCCAGAACTACGTCAAAACATTATAACAGGTGATTGGGTAGTAATTACACCCGAACGGGCTAAAAGGCCGAGCGATTACCGAATAAATGACAGCGGGATAGCTTCCGATTCTTCGAATTGCCCTTTTTGCGCGGGGACAGAAAATTATAGAAAAAATCAAAAAGTTCGGGGCGCATCAACAAAAAATTTTTATGTGATAAAGAATCGTTATCCGGCATTTGTGGAAAATGAGGAGGAAGCTTGTGTGCGCAGTTTTTATCCCGAAAAGGGTTTTTATCGTGCCAGAGCGGCGGTCGGCTACCATGAAGTGGTAATAGCTCTTGATCATGACAAGACTTTAATAACTTTTTCATTAAATGAAATGACAGAGATGCTGGAGATCTTTTGCGACCGATATAACCAAATGAAAAATAATAAAAACATAGTGTCCATAATGCCCTTTTATAATCATGGGGCGAGTGCTGGAGCATCCATTTCCCATCCTCATGCTCAGATTATTGCGAGCGGAGTAATTGCGAACACAGTTGGTCGTGAGCTAGATGGCGCTGAAAGATATTTTGGCATAAACGGCACATGCGTTTTTTGCGACATTATTGAGCACGAACTACGCGAAAAGGTTCGAGTGGTCGAAGAAAATGAGGATTTTTTGGCAACAACCTTTTATGCCGCGAGATTCCCTATGGAAACATGGATATATCCCAAACGACACGATAGTCAATTTGAAAACACACCCAAGAGCGAGCTTAAAGAACTTGCAAAAATATTGCTTAGTGTGTTACATAAATTAGAGCGCAATATTTCCAGAATCCCATTAAATTTTTACATTCACACATTGCCAACAATTCATTCAAAATCTTTTTCTTATCACTGGCATTTGGAAATAAACCCTCGTTTGGCTAACTATGCCGGTTATGAACTTGGCAGTGGTGTGATAATTGATATAATGTCGCCAGAAGACGCCGCAGAGTATTTAAATAAATCAGCTCCCAGATATTAAATTAAGGATTATACAATGAAAACTAAATCAAAAGTATTATATTATGCTGGATGGAACAGTTTTACACATATTGGTTGCGCTTACAATCTAGCGAAAATCATGCCTGAAGTTGATTTTCATGTCGCTTCGGCAGAAAAATGGCCGTTCGAACCTTTGCCAAATTTAACTTTTCATAAGCTTTATCGCCCGAATTGCGCTATGCGCATCGATGAGAAGTTTTATCTTCACACCTATCCGTATGAAAAGGAATTGGGCGATGTTAAGCGATACAGAAAGCACTTTTTTAGTTATATAGATTTAGTAAAAAAAGTTGACCCAAACCTAATTTTGGTTGATATTACACTAGAGATCGCTGTTTGGAGCAAATATTTAGGTTACCCTGTTGGGCTATTTTACGAGACCTTCGATAGCAATAACCTTCGTCACCAGCTTGCCTGGGATAATGTTGATGAGATATTTGTTAGATATCCCAAAAAGTTTGTTGAGCAAATTGAGAATAACATCAACCTAAAAATGGTTTTTTTGGGTGGTGTCTCGAAATTTGATCTAATAGATAAGATGCCTTCAAAAGAGGAAAGCGCTGATGAAATTGGCTTAAAGAGCGACGACCGTAAGGTTATAACAATATTATCCAGTTCTCACTCCCATAACAACGCGCAAGTTCGTCGCTATTTTGAAACGATTTGCGAAGCAATGAATGTAGAGTCCGACAAATATCAAGTCTTTATGCTTTACCCCAAAAAGGACAGTATTATCACACATCTTCAGCATAAATACAAAAATATCAATTATGTAGTTGGTGTGTTTAATAAAGTTCATAACTATTTAATTAATTCAGATATGGTAATAACGGGAGCCGGCATGGGGGCCACTATGGAGTCGGCGTATTTTAGAGTGCCGATGCTTATGATACCAGTGCCGTGGATTATTAGCGAACAAATGATGAAAGCAAAAGCGCTGGAAGATATCGGTGTTGCTCATGTTGTTGACCCCATTGATATGACTCCGGAGGTTATTAGAATAGAAACCGAGGCGATATTATCTTGCCCTGAGACAGTTGAAAAAATGAAAGATGCCGAGAGGGCACTAATTGACAAAAAAGGTTATCAGAGATTGGCACAAAAAGTTCGCAAAATGTTAAGGAGCAGTTCGGCTATTAGTAAAAGTAGTGTGTTAAATGACTAGCAGACCATTAAAAATTGCTTTTGTGTCTTTGCCAGACAGTATATTTAGCGATGGCGCAGTTAGGTCTGGCTCTGTAATTGTGAATGACCAATTAATCTCCTTCCTAAAAAAACGAGGCCATCAGATTCTTGAATTTAAGCCGGCAGAATCACGTATTGGGCTTAGAAAACTGAGCGGTTTTGGAAACGCTTTAATGTTTCAAGATCTGCTGCGGCATATAGACGAAATCAATAAATGTGATTTGATTGTCTCTACGAACTATTTTGGTGCCAATCTTCCGGAGATTAAAATTCCCCAGGTAACGATATTTCATCATTGTGCTAAAACATTGCTTAAATTCATTGATGGTGAGACAGAAATTGTTGATAAAAAAATATTGCAGAAATGGCAGAAAAAATTTGTGCGTTACGGTTTGTCTTACAAGAACGAAGAATCGTTTCATGATTCGATTGTGGCTCTGCTCGAGCAGTATGCTTGCGAAAATTCCGCTTCTGTTATTGCAGTAAGCAGATCTATAAAAGATGAAATTATCTCAAATTACTCTATCTCTGCCGAAAAAGTTCAGGTTGCTTATAACTCTGTCCCTGAGCCGTGGCTTGAGAGGCAGGCTCAAAAAGACTTTTCAGCTGGTGGGTTGAGCTTGATTTGCGTAACTAGAATGCCAGGATCTGAGACAGGGTTAATGATGAAGGGTATCGATAGAATCTTTGAAATAATGTCTGGTGTGAGAGGATATTATAAAATACTGGTAGCTTCCACCCATAACCAGAATTACCAGCAAATGGTTAAAGAACAGTTAAAAGATGTTGTTGTAAAATGGAATCTGAGCCACGAAGAGGTTTCGGAAGCATTTTTATCATCACATATTTCAATCCACTGTTCTCGTGTTGAATCTTTTGGTCTTACGCTCGTAGAATCTATGCTAATGGGTAATATTGTTCTTGTTTATCCCGTTGGAGTTGCTCCGGAAATAATTAAACATGGAGAAAATGGTTTTATAGTAAGAAGTGTTACAGACATAAAGAAGCTGTTAAAGCAGATTCCCAAAATGAACAATCTTGCAGAGATTTCAACGAATGCTCGGGCAACTGTTATTAACAAAATGTCACCTGACAATTTTATTCAAAGCTATTTAGATGTTTTTGAAAAAATAGTAAAGGAGTAGATAATATGCCTAGAATAAGTTGTGTGGTAGCAACACGGGATCGAGATGAATACATTAAAGAAATGGCGGAGTCGATTATTGCTCAAACAGAGAGTGACTGGGAGTTAATAATTGTTGATGATCATAGCAAACCAGAAGACAAAACAGAAGAGATAATTAAGGCCCTTAACGATTCGAGAATCAAATATTACAGGCTAAATGATCAGAATGGTATGGGAATTGCCTGTGCCAGAAATTTTGGCAATGAGGTTGCTAGTTCAGATATTATCGCAGTCATGGATTCGGACGATATCTGCTACCCTAATAGATTTGAGCTAACACTGGAAGAAATGGCGAGCTCGAAATCAGATATCTTATATAGCGATATTGACTATTGGTATTTTGAAGAGTATGGGCGTATCGAAAAATATCAGTCAAGAAATTTTAATATTGAAGATTTCAAGCGTTTTGACTTTATACCTCATGCCTCCTCGTCCTACTATCGGCAGATAGTTTTGGACCACCCATATAACTCATTTTTCCGAAAAGCTGAAGACTATGATCTGTTTTCTAGGTTATACTGTGCCGGCTATAAATTTCACTATACTGCAAATAGTTTAATAAAATACAGAAAGCATAGTGGCTCAATTACCATCTCGAATGATGGCTTATTTGAATACCCTGAATTAGTAAGAAAGAATAGGAATTGGAGATAGTATAATGAATCGAATAGAAGCTGAAACAATTATTAGACAGATCGCTGATGAGATTGGTCTCACCGACCTGTCTCCTTTTGATCACAAAAAAGGCTACGATGCTAAATTATCAAGAGCAGTTTTTGAAGGAAATAATGTAATATTCAAGATATTGCCCAAAACAGAAGAAAAAAGAATTTCAAACTATTTAAGAGAAGCAGCTGCTTGTAAAATAATGACCGAAAATGTTGCCGGGATAAATATTACTGATATTATTACTACTGGTTGGCATGGCGATTACTTTTGGTTGATTAGAAGATATAAAGATGGCGAAGCTTTGTCTCCTTACTTTTCGACCGATCTGGGACTTTTCGGTTACGATGAAATTCAGGATAAATATCTGCCCAAGCTTAAACAGATATTGGACCGGGTTAATGAGAATTTGATAAAAATTCGAGCTATCGGGCCACAAAATAAACACTACGCCGGTTTCGAGCATCCGAGGTTTGAGACTGACCTCATGAAATGCAACCCGCAATACATAGAAAAGGGCTTTGGCATTAGTCTAGACAATCAAATTGCATATTACGATAAATGTTCTGATGATTATTACCTTCCTGAAAATTTATCTTATTCAATTTCCGACCTCGTCCCTGCTAACATTATTATAGGCCCAAAAGGAGATGTTATACTGAGCGATTTTGAGTGGTTCTCATACGATCACGTATTAACTGACCCCGTGTTTTTATGGCTTTATCTTTGGAAGCATCCAGAATTTCAGGAATATTGGTATGAAAGTGCTATAGCGCCAATTTCCGATCAAGATTTATTTCGAGCAGCAATAATTAGGCATATAATATGCTGGTATCGCAATTTATACAGTCCAGAAAGAGATATTACAGATAAGCTTCTGGCTAATCGTGAACTTTGGAAAAAACACCGTTGGACCAAATATTTATTAGCCGCCGGAGAATCATTTGATGCCTTGATGAAAGTTAAACAGGTTTAAGTCTTATATAAAATATAATATTATGAGCAATTAAAGACTCATTTTAAGCTAAAGGAAGTTAACAAATGAAAAAAATTGAAATCAACCCACATTTATTTAGGTCTTTGGACATTCGCGGGGCAGAGGCGGAATTTGTTAAAGCACAAAATATCGAGCCTGGAAGCGCCAAAGAAAAATCTGCACACGGCTCTGTTTTGAGTCCGGAAATCGCTAAGGTTATTGGTAGAGCTATTGCCGTTAGTCAAAAACCGAAGAGGGTGGTTGTTGGCCACGATGCAAGACGTACTTCGCCGGCCCTATCCAAAGCCTTAATTGATGGTTTGTTAGAGCAGGGTGTCGATGTGGATTTTATTGGGTTGGTTACTACGGATAAGCTATATTTTGCGATCGGACATTACAAATATGATATCGGTGTAATGAACACAGGCTCTCACACCATAAAAGAGCTAAACGGTTTCAAAATTTCTAAATACAAAGAGGGCAAAGTGACTCCTGTTGCTAAGGGTAGCGGCATGGAACAGCTTAAAGAGGTTGCACTAGAGCAGAAATTCCCCAAAATAGATGCAAAAGGTAAATTAAAAAAGATTAATATTTCTGAGGATTTTGAGCAGTATATACTATCATTTTTTGATTATAATATGTTTGATAATCAAAGCATAATATTTGACGGTGGAAACGGCTCAGCCGGATCGGCCTTTGAGGGCATAATTAACAAATTACCGATCAAAGCTACAAAGTTGTATTTTGAGCCCAATGGAGAATTCCCCAATCATGAACCAGATCCGATGGTGTCGGAGAATTTAATAGAGCTGGTAGCAAAACTTAAAAAAGATAAGGCAGATTTTGGTGTGGCGTGGGATGGAGACGCCGACAGAATATCTTTTATTACTCCAGAGGGGGAGATCCTAACCGGTGGTTTTATTACAGCCATGTTATTACCATGGGTCTTTAAAAAACATCCACATTCTACAGTGATATGCACGCCTCCAATGAGCTGGGCTTGTCGCGAGATCGCTCTTGAACATAACGCAAAAATTGAATTAGCCGAAGTTGGTAACTCTTTTGTCAAAAAAGCCATGGAGGAGTTTGATGCTCCTCTTGCTGGCGAGGAGGCTGATCATTTTATGTTTAGAGAGTCATTTAATGCAGAGAGCGGAATATTGCCTTTGTTGATAATTTTACACAGAATGACAAAAGAAAAACTTACTTTTAAGGAACTATTAAATAATGCCAAGAGAGGCTATTTTGTAACGGGCGATATTAATATTGAAGTTAACGATTACCAAAAGCTGTTAGAGAACTTAAATAAACATTATCAAAGTTTGGGCATTGTTAGCAGACTTTTCTTAGGCGACATACAAGTTGAATTGCCCGACTACCATTACAATATTCATCCCTCTCATAACGACCCTGTCGTGAGATTAAATTTGGAAGCAAAGTCTAAGGAGCAAGTCAAAAAAGGTGTTAGAGAAGTAAAAAAATTGATAAATAAATATTCATGATTTCAATGCTAAAAGGTAAAATTGATATTAAAAGAGATGGAATGGTAATAGTTGCTGTTTCTGGGGTGGGTTATAAAATAAATATTTTAAGCAATGTCAACATTTTAGATTATGACTTAAATCGAGAGATTAAGCTTTATATTCATGAACATATCAAGGAAGATCAATACGAACTATATGGTTTTTTGAGTTATCAAGAGTTGGAACTGTTTAAACTGCTAATTTCCGTTTCGGGAATTGGTCCTAAGGCCGCTCAGAACATTATGAATTCCGGGAGCCATAATCAGATATTTTCTGCGATTGAGAATAACGACGTGACTTTTTTTACTTCCGTTTCGGGAATTGGGAAAAAAGTTGCCGCAAATATTATTTTAAATTTAAAATCAAGAATTAATGAATCTGATAGCAGGATGATCTTATCTGAAGAAAATGATAACAACAGTGTCAGCGAAGGTCTGTTGGCATTGGGCTATAAAAAACATGAAATACAAAAACTATTAATCCAAATCCCGAAAGAAATTACCAATAGTGAAGAAAAAATTAGATGGATTTTGAAAAATAAAAAATAGATTAATTATTAAAGATTTATAGCCGCGTAAATATGTGTTAAGATAAGTTAACAAAATTAGCTTGATATTTTTAATGGTTTTTATAAATGGAGATAGACTTAACCAAAAAAATTATTGTCCCGGACGAAACAAACGAGGATGAAGTTTTAATATCTTTACGTCCAAAAAAATTAAATGAGTATATTGGACAAGAAAATATTCGTGAGAATCTTTTAATTTGCTTGCAAGCGGCTAAAAAAAGACAAGAACCTGTAGAGCATTTAATGCTATACGGGCCTCCCGGTTTGGGAAAAACGACTTTAGCTCATATTATTGCTTATGAATTAGGGAGTAATATTCGCGTTACCAGCGGCCCTGCAATCGAAAGAGCGGGTGATTTGGCTAGCATCTTAACAAATTTAAGCGATGGCGATGTGCTATTTATAGATGAGATACACAGACTAAATCGAAATATTGAGGAAGTTCTTTATCCAGCTATGGAAGATTATGCTATTGATTTGATACTGGGCAAAGGGCCAAGCGCCAAAACGATGAGAATTGACTTACCCAAATTTACATTGATCGGTGCTACTACCAAAATGGGCTCTCTTTCGTCTCCTTTACGAGATCGTTTTGGGGTTTCGTATAGATTAGAATTTTATTCAGAAAAGGAATTAGCTGAAATAATGAATAATGCGGCTAAAAAATTGAAGATTAAGATTGATGATACGGGGCTAAAAGAGATTGCCAAAAGAGCTAGAAAAACGCCACGTATCGCTAACCGAATTTTAAAAAGAGTTAGAGACTATGCCGAGGTTAAACATAAAGGGGCAATTGATAGTCAAATTGCACATAAAGCACTTAGCGGTTTGGAGATAGATGAGATTGGACTAGATAAAAATGATCGGGAGTATTTAAAAATTATTATTGAAAAATTTGGTGGTGGACCAGTTGGAATAGAAACAATAGCCGCCGCAATGGCGGAAGACAGGGATACTATTGAGGATATGATTGAACCGTTTTTATTGCAGATTGGTTTTGTTGACAGGACTCGAAAGGGAAGGGTCGCCACGCCAGCGGCGATACTGCATATGAATCTTGGCGGTGTTAGTAATCAAAGTAAATTAATTTCAATTTAAAATATTTTTGGGGATGATTATGGGGGCAAAAAAAAGATTATTATTGCATGTTTGTTGCGGAGCGTGTTTAAGCTATACACATCAAAGTTTAAAAAAGGAAAATTTTGATGTGATAGTATATTTTTATAATCCCTCTGTGCATGGGAGAGCAGAATATAATAAAAGGCTGAGTGATATTAAAAAATACTGCACTGAGAATCAATTGGAGCTGTTAGCGCCGGAATATGATGTTCAAGAATTTTTTGCGCCGTTAATGCCGTATCAAGACAAAAGCTCAATAAAATATATTAATGATAAAAAAAGATGGCAGACAAAAAGATGCCAATTCTGTTATGATTTACTTATGACAAAAACCGCATCAGAAGCAAAGAATCGCAAAATCCCGAATTTTTCGACAACAATGTTGGTGACCCCCTACAAAGATCATGAAGAGTTATTAAATATAGGTCTTGAATTAGAACAGGAGATTGGTATAAAATTTTTTTACCGAGACTTTAGAAAAGGTTATTGGCAGGGTAGAAATTATGCCAGAAATCACAAAATGTATTTGGCGACTTATTGCGGATGCTCTTACAGTTTAGAAGAGGGATTATTGGAGTAAATTATGATATTTGTTTTAGTTTTTTACATTTTATATTTATTAGCCTTTATCGCATTCAGCGCTATGGGAATTTATCATTTGTGGAGATTTGGGTATATAGGCGATCTAACCAAGCCGGTAATAATCACATATTCTACAATATCAATTATTATAATTATATTTTCAATAGTTGTGATTGCCACACGAGACTGGCCAACACAGATTAATATAATTTAAAGGTATATATGCCAATTGTTGGAAAATTTTTCCCAAGTCAGAAATCTCAAGAGAAGGTATTTTTGTTGCTAAGACGGCATTGGTTTACTTATTTCGGTTTTGTCTTTGTAGCCATAATTATGAGTATTCCGATTTTAGCGCTAATAATCTTTTGGATAAATCGGCCGGATTATTTTTCATCAGGGCTAGGAAACGTAGTAATAATTGCAGTTTTTAGTTATATTCTTTTTGCACTGGGAGTTATGCTATACGGTTTTATTGACTACTACTTAGATGTCTATATCGTAACTAACGAAAGAATCGTAGATGTGGAACAAAACGGATTTTTTAAACGAAAAATTTCCGAGCTTCATCTACACCAAATACAAGATGTTTCGGCTAAAGTGGATGGTGTTTTTCCCACCATGCTACATTATGGGAATATATTAATACAAACTGCAGGAGAAAGAGAAAATTTTGTTTTTCAATCAATTCCTAATCCGTATCGGGTATCAAAATTAATCGCCGATTTACACGAAGCGCAAATTGAGGAAAAAATAGTAGAAACATCAGCAAAAATCATTAAAAGTGCAGATGAGTTAACTGATAGTAATGTGGCAGATAGAGTGCTAGATGCGGAGATTACTAATCCAACACTGCTAAGCGAAGTTAGAAATAAAACCAAAGAGTTTTTAAAAGCTGATTCTAATAGTGAAGAAATCATTAAAACAGAAATTGAGAATAATATCTTTAAAGATCAGGGCGATAAGATGTTAAAAAATTTAAGTAACAATCATATAAAAAAGGTTGATTCAGATAATCAAATTACCGATAACAAAATCGCTAAAAATTCGAACACCAAAAAAAGTAGAAAATCAGAGGGGGAGATGCACGAGAACGAGCAAATTGATATATAATTAGTAAAAATATTTCTAACAATAATTATGCCTAAAAATTTAGACAGTTATAATTATATTTTGCCCAAAAAGCTTATTGCTCATAAGCCGACAGAGAAAAGAGATCGTTCAAGGCTTATGGTAGTTGATAAAAACTCTTTTTCGATTGAAAACCGGTATTTTTTTGAGGTTGATAACTTTTTAAACAAAAATGACATGTTAATCTTAAATAACTCTAAAGTTATTCCAGCTAAATTAATCGGCAGACGCGATTCTGGGGCAAAAGTTGAAATATTATTATCTGAACGAATATCTGATAATGGTTGGAAAGTTTTTGGCAGGCGTTTAAAAATCGGAACTTTATTAAAATTTGAAAACAGCAAGTTAGAGTTAAAAGTAATCGGCAAAGAGCGTCAAGATACAATGGTAAAATTTAATCTGGAAGGTAAAAATTTTTGGCAAGAGATCAAAAATATTGGCAAAACTCCGCTTCCTCCTTACATTTCTACATCTGGGAAAGAAGAGGAAGAATTTCATCAAAAAAGATACCAAACCGTGTTTGCGCAAAAAAACGGAAGCATTGCCGCTCCAACAGCAGGTTTGCATTTTACCAAGAAGTTACTGACAAAACTGCATCAAAAGGGTGTAAAAATTGGATATGTTACTTTGCATGTCGGGGCAGGGACTTTTTTGCCGATCAAAGATAACGATCTCAATCGGCATGTTATGCACTTTGAACAATATGAGGTATCAAAAAAGATAATAAAAGAGATTATCGAAACCAAAAAAAAGGGCGGTAAAGTCGTAGCAGTCGGCACAACCTCAACAAGAGTGCTCGAGACAATTTTTTCTAGAGATAATATTTGCGATATTATTAATGATAATACCGAAGAAACATTAGCGGGAAGAACAAATTTATTTATTACCGAAGGCTATAAATTTAAAATTGTCTCTGCTATGATAACTAATTTTCACCTGCCTAAAACAACTTTACTGGTCATGGTCTCGGCATTTGCTGGACACGATTTAATAAAAAGCGCTTACCACCAGGCGATTAAAAAAGGCTATCGCTTTTATTCATACGGCGATGCCATGTTGATAAAATAATCTATCATCTTTAGTTAATAGTTGTTAAAATACTATTAATGAAAACAAGGGGAATCACACAATATCTATTTGTTCTAATCGCTCTAATTGTCGCGGTTAAGGTATTATTTAATGTAATGCCCATTATGGCGTTTGATAATCAAGATTTAATTATAAACGAAGTTTATACCAATCCTGATACTGGAGAAAAAGAGTGGCTGGAGCTATATAATTGCTCTTTAGATACTATTAACTTGTCGGATTACGAGTTAAAAGACGGCGGATCAGCCAGCAAAAAATTGCAGGGAGAACTGCTTCCGGGAGATTATTATCTGTATGAAACAAGTAGTGGCTGGCTTAATAATTCTGCTGAAATAATCTTTCTTCTTAAAAAAGATGACTATTCAATAATTGATATGGTGGCATACGGCGATTGGCAGGATCCTGTTTTGCCGCAAAATATCGGTTTCAATTATCTGGAGAATGCCGCCACTCCCCTAAAAGGTAAATCTTTATCAAGAATTCCAAATGCCACAGATAGTAATGTATCAAAAGCGGATTTTACAATTACGTTACCGACTCCAATCAAAGAAAATATTATTGCTCAATATACTGATTCTCTAAAAATATGGGAGATTATGCCGGAACCGATAGAGAGATCAAGCAATGAATTTATTGAAATATTTAATATTAGCGATCAGCAGATAGAGCTTGATAATTGGTGCCTAGATGATGTGGATGGGGGGTCAACACCGTATTGCTTTGGATCAGAAGAAGTGATTAAACCAAGAGAATATCTGGTAATTTATTACAGTCAAAGCAAAATTTCATTAAATGATAATGGTGATAGCGTGCGTCTTTTTGACCCGAACGGCGAGATTAAAGACGAAATCGTATATGAGAAATCATTAAAAGGCCATTCTTACAATAATTTCTCTGGTAATTGGAGCTGGAGCGCAACATTAACTGCGGGATTGGATAATATGTTGACTTTTGAAAATTTGCCGAATAATGAAGAAGCCTTATTATCGGATATTAGCTTAGCTAAACAAGCTGAAATTGGAGAGCAAGTTTTAGTCGAAGGAACAGTATCTGTGGCACCCGGGATGTTATCAAAACAATATTTTTATATGCAAGATAATAGTGGCGGGATACAAATTTACTCGTATCATGCGCTTTTCCCTGAAATTAATATCGGAGATGTTATTAGAGTAAGCGGGGAAATATCTCAAATATCTGGCGAGAAGAGAATAAAAATATTTTCTTTTGCAGACATTCAAATCTTAGAAAATTTAATAGATAAAAATGATCCGGTTTTTGTTGAGATCAATAATTTAAACGATGAGCTTATAGGTGTGAATATCGCAACTGCTGGAATTGTAAAAGAAACCTCTGGCTCTACATTTATAATTGCCGAGACAAGCGAGTTGAAAGTAGTTATAAAAAATACCAGCCAAGTTAAAAAGCCTCGCATGAAAAAAGGCCAGAAGGTTTATGTTGAGGGGATATTGTCAGTTTATAACGGTCAATATCGTCTATTGCCATACCATATTAATGGTGTTAAAATACTAACTTCGGGTAATTTACCGATAACTGGCAGAGATATCAAAAAATGGAATTTATATCTCACAACCAAAAACAAACAGCAGAGTATGTCTCCGATATTATTCCAAAAATTTGTGGCGGAGATGTTTTGTGTTTATTTGGCGATCTGGGTAGCGGCAAAACAACTACGGTTAAGGCAATTGCAAAATATTTGGGAATAAAAGAGGAGATTACCAGCCCAACCTTTGTAATCGAGAAACAATACAATTTGCCTAAAATTATTAATGGGATTGCAAAAATTGTTCATGTGGATGCTTATAGACTTAGCGGGATTAAAGAAATAGAATCAGCTGGAATTTTGGAAAACATTAATCAATCAGATGCATTGACGATTATTGAATGGCCGGAGAACATTTTGCAATTTCTTCCTAATCGAACAAAAAAGATTTATTTTAAACATCTAGGCGATAATAAAAGAGCGATTAAAATTGAATTATAAACATGTATTTATTTCTAAGCACAACCGGATTAGACAGTATAATCGCCTTAATCGGTGATGATTACAAGATAACAGCTCAAAAACTCTGGCAAAGTAATAATGACCAATCAGAAAAGTTATTAAGCTGTATAGAGTGGCTTTTATCGCAACAAGGCATCTTAAAAAGTCAACTGCGAGGCATATTTGTTGATAACGGTCCCGGATCATATACCGGCCTAAGAGTGGGTGTGGCTTCTGCTAATGCCCTAGCTTTTGCTCTGAATATTCCCATCTGGCCTGTGGATAAGGATTGTATAAAAGATCAAAATTATTTATCATCAGTAGTTTCAAAAACCAAATCATTGTTTGTTACACCTAATTATGCCAAGCCTCCACATATTACCAAGAAAAAAAGCGTGGACATAAAAGCATCTAAAGGGTAAAATATTTTTGTTGGATAATTATGTTTTTAAAAAGAAATAAAAACAAATTTGCTGATGAAAAGGTAAAAAAGCCTGTAAAAAAATGGAAAAGAGTTCTCTTGGCCATTTTTATTGCACTTTTAGTATTAATCGCCAGCTACATTGCCTATCTATATGCAACCGGCCAAAAAATATTCGATGCCAAGAGTTTAACGGCTTCGCCCTTTTTTAAAAAGATCTCTGGCGAAAACTATAAACTAAAAGGTGAAGGGGATGGTAGAATAAATATCGTTCTTTTGGGTATGGGGGGAGCTAAACACCCCGGCGGATCGCTTACCGACTCAATTATGGTAGTAAGCATTGATCCGACGGAAAAATCTATGGCTATGCTTTCAATTCCCAGGGATCTTTATGTGCCGATTCCTAATCAAAAATATAGCCGAAAAATTAACGAGTTATATAAAATTGGTGAAGATAAAAAGAAAGATTATGGAGGTGTTTTTGCTAAAGAGGCGATAGGAAACATACTTGATTTACCAATACATTATTATGTGACGGTAGATTTTTATGGTTTTGTTAAAGTAATTGATGAGGTTGGGGGAATTAAAGTTGAGGTTGATAAAGCTTTATATGATCCACTTTTTCCAGATGAAGATATGAAAGGGTATGATACGTTCTCGGTTAAAGCTGGTGCCCAGACTATGGATGGGGAAACAGCATTAAAATATGCACGTAGCAGGCAAACTAGTTCAGATTTTGATCGAGCCGCAAGACAACAAAAGGTTATTGAGGGCTTAAGAGAAAAACTATTGAGCAAAGGTTATCTTTCTAATCCAAAAAATATATTAAGCTTAGTTAAAATCGCCAGCGATCATGTTAGAACTGATTTTACTCAAGATGAGTTATTGGCTTTGGCAGAACTAGTAAAAGATATGGATTTATCAAAAACAGTTTCTAAGGTTTTATCAAATGGCACCGATGGTGAGCTAGTTAGCGACTCGTCAAGTGGCACATATCTGTTATTGCCCAAAGATGGAGATTGGACGGCTATAAAACGCATAGCCCACGAGATTTTTACCGACCCCGATTTAAAGAAAGAAAACGCAAAAATTGAAGTAATAAATGGCACGGCTATTAGTGGACAGGCGAAAAAATTAGCCGATACGCTCATAAGCTATAATTATTCTGTTGTTTCGATAATAAATGGCGACAAAACTCAAAAAACGGTAATAAATGATTACTCGAATGGTAAAAAAGCTGTTACTGTGGCATTTTTGGAGAAGAGACTAGGCGTTGTGGCAAAAAAAGTTAGCAATTCTTCAAATTCTGAGGGTATAGATATATCCATAGTAATCGGCGATGACTACAAGGGATTTAATCAAGAGTTATCATCGGAGTAACATGAAAATATTTTCTCGGATTCGACTAAAATCGGCACTGCTGGCACTTTTATTGCTGTGGTCAACAGCTTTTTTTGTCTTAATGAATCCGGTTTATGCTGTTGATATATCGGTATTGCTGGTATCAAGCTTTATTTTACTAATTTTAATTCTAGGTGAAATAAGTGTCTTGCATATCCTATATATCAATTTCCTTTCAGTTTATGTTCTTTTGGGTTATGTGTCGTTTAATGGATGGGTTTCGTGGTTGGTAATGATACTTGTGGCTATCACCGCTTCGTTTTTAATAACATATTTACATCAAATAAAAAAGATTTCTCAAGATCAAAAACTCGCCATAATTTTAATATTTGCTTTATTGGTATTAGAAACTTATATATTTTTAGGATATTTTATCATTGGTCCCATTAATCAAAGTATAATTATTACTCTGGTTGTATATCTAATCTGTGGTTATCTAGATACGGTGGTGTTCGAAAAGAATGTTAATAGAATAATGACATATATTTTTGTGTTTTTGGCTGTATTTGTTACAATTGTTTTATCGGCCAATTGGGGAGGATTATAATTTATGGGAGATATGATGAATGTAATTAAAGAAAAAATTGTCGCGAGTCTAAATGTGGTAAAAACATTATTTGTAAAAAAAGAGAAAAACAGCAGTAAAAAGAAAAATAATTTTAGAAACAGCAGATCATTTTTGAAATTTGAGATGAAGGTGATAGTTCTTTCTTTGATGGTAATTATTCCTATTATCGAAACAGTATTTGCTATAAATGTTTATGCGTTTAAGTCAAAAGATAATATTACTAGACATGTGTCTAAAGCAATACCATACCCAGCAGTTTTTACAATGTCTGGAATATCAACTGTCAGCGACTATTGGATGGAAAAAGATTACATAGAACATTTTTATGATTCGACTAAACAAACCGGTTTTAATGAAGACGACCTTTCTAAACAAATTCTTATGCAAGAGGCCGAGAATGTCATAATAAAAAGAGAATCAATCGCTTATAAAGTTTCTGTTTCACAGACTGAGGTAGATGAAGCGATGTCTCAAATATATGAAGGCAATGGAGGCACCGAAGAAGTTGAAAAAGCCTTAAAAGATTTATATGGTTTATCAATTTCTGAGTTTAAAAGATTGGTTAAGACGCAGTTGTTAAGAGATAAAATTAACAAAGATGTTATTGAGAGAGTCACCGCGAGGCATATTTTAATAAGAGTTGAAGAAGGAGCGACTGAGGAAGCTATCCAAGAAGCAAAAAATAGGATAGACAGTTATGTAAATGAAATAAAAGCAGGATTAAGTTTTGAAGAGGCCGCCAATAAATACTCGGAGGATGTCGGTAGCAATCAAGATGGGGGTCTTTTAGAAGCTTTTGCGCGAGGGGATATGGTAGAGGAATTTGAGAAGGTAGCTTTTTCAACTCCAATTGGCGAGATATCTGAACCATTTAGAACCTCTTTCGGTTGGCATATTCTAAAGAGCGAATCTAAGACAGGTTATGTTGATAAAAGCTTCGAGACATGGGTAAGTGATTTGATAGATCAAAATTTTGTAATCAATTTATATAAAGATTGAGATGAACAACAACCAGAAAAAGGTTAAAGTAGTGATTTCTGTGCTATCAATAGCAATTATCGTTCTAGCGGTTTTTGTTTATATCGGCATTTGCGAAAGAGAGAGTCAAAAACCGATTAGACAATGGAGTGAAATTAGATAGTTTGACAATTATAAATTATTTGCTATATTAATATCGTATGATAAAAGATTCATTTGCATCTAGCAGAAACTTGCTAGCCCTACTACTAGGACTATCTTTTTCTTTGCGGCGCAAATAATCTTTTAAATTCATAAGTTCTTTCTACTAAAAGGTAACCGCCGCAAGGCGGTTATTTTGTTACCTACAAGGTAAACCACCTGCGTTAGCTGGTGAAGTATCATTTTAATGCTCCACCCCCTGAGCCGTTGGGTGTCTGTGCCTTTTGATGTAACATCAAGGGGCGCACAGCGCCCAGTGGGAGGACACAGTGAACAAGCCATGGTTTGTCGTAAGATCATTGTTCATCGAGGACGGATGTTGCACGTCCACTCTCGCCATGAGAAGGAACGGGGACGAACATCGGGACACTGCAACTGCCTCGACATTTCAAGAGGCTACAGTTGTGGCGATGTCAAGGATCACGAAAGAAGACATACAAGTAGGAAACTGGAGGGTCTCGACCTCAGACGGGATGGCGAGGGCAACTGTGTTCGTGGTGGCGAACGGGGTGGCTTACGAAGGAGCCGCCACAGCCCGTTCATTCAACATGGCCTTTGCCGAGGCCATGTTGGAAGCCTTTAACCGGTCTCGCGGCTACATGCCGCTTGACGCCTCTTCCGCGCTGTAAGGCATGAGGAAAGGAGCCATGGTCCCGGGTGGCGCATGCCGCCCGGGACCGCCAGACTAGACAAGTAAATAACAATTTGTTATAAATAGGTTAATGAAAAGCATATTAAACGTTATTATTGTTATCATTATTATTCCGTCTTACTCGGCGAGCTTTTGATTAAGTTAAAAAATATAAAAACACAGCAATCAAAACCGCCGAACAGCGGATTTTTTGTTTTTTAGGCAGATTATTAGTTATATGATTAATTAAAATTTGCCCAAAATACGAGTGGAAAGGCAAAAAGATGACAAGAGTAGAAGCTCGAAGGTTGTCGTCTGCGCTCAATTACGGCTTGGGGATGGAGGGGGAGGCAAAATTCATGCCGTATGGCACGGACAGCGGAGACTACTGGCTGTCTTTGAAAAAAAACGGCCAGTGTTATCCGAACAGTTCATTTGCCTTTTATGATCTGGGTAGCCAAATGAAACATGCCGCAAAAATAAGCGGAAATACACCGCCGGAGTCGTATTCGTCGGTGATGTTGACTGCCAGAGCCATAATGAGGGGGGTGATTGGGGCAAATCCGCGTGGCGACCCGTAGTTAGGGTCGCCACACACCATTATTAATAATATTTCAAAAAGAGTTGACACATCTGATTATTTTGCTATAGTTAACTTAATGTATATTAAAATAATAAATAATTTTTGGTTTTACTTTTTTACCGGACTTGGTCGGGTGATTTAGTAATATCAAAATATACGATATTATACGATACCCGGCCGTGAGCCGGTTTTTTGTTTGTTTTGGCCTTGCGAGATGTGTAGACATGGCGCAAGAATCAGCACAAAAAGAGGTGAGTTTTATGCTGTGGGACATTGACTGGAAGTAAGCCCCGCATGTTAAAACATGCGGGGCTTAAGAGCAACATGCCTAGGCGGGAGAGCTTAGGTAAAGCCCCTCGGGGGCAAAGAAAGGGGTGATCATTTGGTCCGGTTATAATGGCCGGACCACCACCACAATATTATTACTAGTTAAATATTATTATGAAAACAGCAACAATAATTGGCTATGGGCGTTTTGGAAAAACCATATATCGCCTAATAAGGAACGATTTCAGGGTGAGGGTTTTTGACAACGACAAAAAACAGATAGTTAATTTACCCAAAGATAAAATAGCTGGTTGCCTTTCCGATGCCTATCAGTCACAAATCATATTTTATTGTGTCCCAATTAGCCAGTTTGAGAAAATTATTGAATCACACCAAAAATTTATTAGTAGTCATTTACTGATTGATGTGTTGTCGGTAAAAACTTATCCAAAAAAAATATTTAATCAATATTTACATAAAAGTAGCGCCGAGATGCTTTTGACCCATCCTATGTTTGGGCCTGATAGTTCAAAAAAGGGCTTTAAAGGGCTTCCTATTGTATTGGATAAGTTTAAAACTTCATCGCAAAATTATGAATTCTTTAAAAAGTATTTTAGATCAAAAGGTTTAAAAATTATCGAAATGTCTGCAGAAGAGCATGATAAAACCGTTGCTAAATCTCAGGTTATGACTCATCTGGTTGGCAGAGTGCTTAACGATTTTGGTTATTTACAATCACCAATTAACACCAAGGGTGATAAAAAGATTATAGAAATTATTAAGCAGACCTGTAACGATAAAATTAACCTATTTTTTGATATGCAGAATAAAAACCCTTTTGCTAAAAATTCCAGGAACAGAATGCAGAAATCAATTGATAGAGTATTTAAATCAATAGTAAAAAGCAAATATTCTCGCAGGTCTGTGCCGATATATGGGATACAGGGTGGAGAGGGCAGTTTTAACGATGAAGCGATACATAAATATTTTTTGGATAATAGTATCAATAATTATCAAATAAGGTATTTGCACACTACAAAAAGGGTTCTTGATAATTTAGATGAAAACGAAATTGATTACGGGTTATTTGCGGTTTCAAATTCGCGTGGCGGGATTGTTGAAGAAACGAAAGAGGAATTAGGCAAGCATAAATTTGATGTTGTGGATATTATAAATATTCCAATTTCACATTATATTATGGGAAGGCAAGACTCTGACATATCTAAAATACAAAAAATCATGGCTCACCCGCAGGTATT
>CAZLCL010000007.1:0-6306 GCA_964558315.1 uncultured Candidatus Saccharibacteria bacterium | reverse complement strand
TTTTAGTTAAATAATAATTTTTACCGTTAAGGTGTCATTTACACTTATAGATGGCAACTAGCGGGCGAAAGCCTAAAATATCATGGAGGACGCACCATGAAGCAGTCTCTGCTGAATCTGTATGCAAAGCTGGCTGTGGGGATGCGCATCTCATTGGCCATCGGCCAGTTGATGTGCAGTGCTCCAAGCGCAGTAGTTGAAGCAGTTCGGACAGCTCTCCTTGACCACAAGCACAATCGGTATGTGCCAGTTGCTGGAAGCGAGAGGGCAAGACGAGCGGTGGCCAAGACCTTTGGACAGATTGGCTTAGCCGTCTGCACCGAGCAGTGTATGCTGGGCAACGGGGC
Source organism: uncultured Candidatus Saccharibacteria bacterium (assembly GCA_964558315.1). GTDB lineage: Bacteria > Patescibacteriota > UBA1384 > XYA2-FULL-43-10 > XYA2-FULL-43-10 > MWCM01. Next base: position 5,959 of record CAZLCL010000007.1, on the reverse strand, counting down.
TAAGAGCTTGTATAGGCTGGCGATTATGGCCATAACTAAGCCGGGTGATGTCGTGATCTTCTTCTCTCCCGGCTATCCTCCTTATTGGAGGGTGGCGAAGTTACTGGATAGAAAAGCTGTGCAAGTCGAGCTGGACGGCTCTTTCTATCCCGATCTTGATAAGCTGGATATTACGATGCTGGCCGCCAAAGCAGAGGGCCGAAAATGTGTATTGGTGGTGTGTAACCCCTGCAACCCCACAGGAGTAGCGTGGGGTCGTGAGACGCCCGAGGCCATTTCGCAAGTAGCGAAGCGACATCAAGTGGCGGTAATCGCCGATGAGACATACGGTGATTTCCTCCATAACGGTGTGGAGTTTGTGCCGTTTGCGCGAGTGCATGGTGTGGACGGCACGATCACCATAAGATCCGCCTCAAAGGAGCTTGGCATTCCCGGCTATAGGCTTGGTTATGCTATGGGCACCGAAGAAGTCATCGCTCACATGATAGCTCTTGCAGGTGATCTGGATGGTTGCCCCAACACGTTTGCCAACGCTGTTGCTGTGCTCCTGCCTAACAGGCAGAGTTTTGTGCGGCAACAGCTTAAGCATCTATCGGAAAACCGCGGGGTAGTCCTTGAGTGGCTTAACAAGCACCGTTATCAGCACGCACCACTTGATGGGGGGTTCTTTGCTTGGCTGAGACTGCCACTACCAGAATCAATAAGTAGCCGGCAGTTTGCCGATCTGCTAAGCAAGAATGAGGTGGGCGTAATTCCTGGTGAGTCATTCTGGCCTATAGATAGTGCCATCGGCTCGCCAAAAAGACACGGATGGATTCGCGTCTCCTACGCGGGGGAGGCCGGACAACTCAAACAAGGTCTCAAGATTATCTCAGAGATGGTGTCTGGGGTGACTCAAAGCAATAAGTAGCCCGGAAGCAAGCCCGCAAACAAACCCGACGGGTGACACCGTCGGGGCTTTTTTTATGCCTATTCAAATCTGGCAACAGAGCCGATTATTGCTCCCTGATTGATAATATCTGATTTTTCTATTCTGAAACCATCTTTAAGATAGGGATGAAGAGAGTTTTTAATTGATTGAATTAATGTATCTTTAAAAAGATCGTAAGAGTGAGATATCTTTCCGCTCAAAATAATTTTGCTTATACCAGTTAAATTTACTAAATCTGAAATCGCTATGCCTAAATATACAATACTGTGGTTAACAATATCTATGGCATTTTGATTGGAATTTTGCATTAAATTAAATACATCATAAACATTATTTACAACCAAATTAGCTTTTTTGGCTTGAGACAGGAGCGCCCATCCAGAAAAATATGTCTCTAAACAGTCCATGCCTCCGCAAGTGCATTGATTTCCGTTTGAGGCTACCTTAGTATGGCCAATTTCAGATATTAAATTACTTTGCCATGGGCTAGAATTACCGATATAGTAAGATGAGCCGATTCCTGTGCCTAAAGAAATTAAGGCAATATCTATGTCCCAATAGTTTTTAGTGCAAATCTCTCCTAATAGTGCCATATCTGCGTCGTTTCCTGCCATACAATTATCTTTATCAAGTAAATCCTTAACCGATAAGCCATTTAAAAATTCCAAATTTGGACAAAACTTTATGATTTGATTATGATAGTCAACAACCCCTGGTATAGAAAAGCCCAATCTGGTATCATCGTTAACATTTAAAATTTTAAGCATATCCCAGATAATATCTCTAAACTCAGACAAATTTTGAGGCGTATCTCTTTCTATTAGTTCGCTGGTGATTCTGTTGTCCTCAACCCATGCGGCTTTTAAATTAGTGCCACCTATGTCTATCCCGATTGTATTATGCGCCATGTTTACTCCGATCTATTGTGCATTTTTAAGATATAAAACATTTGATAAAGGTTTATAACCTTCCTTGATATTAAGTGAAATTTTATCCAAAGAAATATATCCAGGTTTTTGCGATAAAAGAGTATATTCACCTTTATTGGCAAGAATAGTATAGTGACCCTTTTGATCACTGCTGGCGGTGCGAACCAATTTATTATCTTTATTATATAATCTAACCAAAACTAAATCAACCGGAATTGAACTATCTTTGTCTAAAACAAGTCCAAAAGGTTTTAGTGATTTAATATTTTTGATTTGAAAAATCCAAATCGGAATATACAATATCATTATAATAATATTTATTACATTTGGGAAATACACAATTGCGATAACAGAAACAAATGTGCCAGTAATAATTAGTGGCCAATTTAGAATAGTTAAGATTCGATTTATTATGGAAAAAATTCGTATTTGATTTATTACATTAGTAAATGTATCGGTGGCACACATCGGTATATTAGTAAAAATTGCTTGTTCATCATCTTTAACATCAATAGTTTCTCCGAAATAGTTATTGTCATATTTTAAAGCTTGACGATCAATAATTGAGACATTGGAAATCTCGTATGACCGTTTTTTAATTTTCATAAAATAACTACCTTTTTGCACTAAAAATCCAAATCTACCCTCGTTGTCAGAAGTTGTGGTATCAATAAGTCTCTTGGTGATCGAATCATGCAGTGTAATTATGGCATATGGCAAAGCTGTCCCGCTAAATGCATCATATACTGTGCCCCAGGTGTTTTTCCTTTTTTTGCCAGCCATTAAAAGACCGTAAAAAAACTCGTAAACAGAGGCAATAGAGATTTTATTTTGAATTATAGGGATTGCGACTGATGCGATTACCGATAAAGCGGAGATTATTAACAATATTTTAGAAATTGCGCTAATGTTATCTTTAATAATTTTACTGATCGCCCCAGCAATAGAATCTTCAATAGTAAAATTTTGATCACTATAATCTGAATCTAAATACTTGCCTTCACGGTCGTAGGCGACTACTTTAATTCGTGCCTTTTCGGTTATTAAAGACTGATCGGGGGGAATTTTCCACATATAAGAATTTTCTTCTGATAAACTATCAACCTTAATATCTTTGTTTATTAGGTATTGCCATGAGTTGCCTTCATCTGTGGAGAGAAGAATTGAAATATTATCAATAATATCGGTAGAATATGTGTTTTGCCATTCAACAGCGTATTTATTCCTCAAAAGCCAGTATTCGCCACCGTTAGGAGTAATTACCTTAATGTCGCTTGTTTCTCCGTAGGGGCTTTGTGAAATAATTTCTAAAGATACTGTTTCATTGCATACACTATCATAATAAGTAATAATAAAGTTTCTAGGAGTTCTATATTCATTACTAATATTAAAACGTCCAAATTGATCAAAAAAGCCGATATCTTGAGGTGATAAATCAAAATCATCATTGTCAACTGTATTGCCTGTGACATTATCTAATAATGATACGGTTAAATTGATGTTGGGCCACGAAGAAATTTGATCTCGTGACAAGTAGTAATAATAAGTATTACTACTTGATGAGCTTGGAACAACATCGGGATGGACAAAAGAGAATTTGTCAGTTGGACATTCGGTAAAATATGTATTATTGATAATAGAAAAATTGTTAGAAATCGCTTGATAATTTGCTGAGCAATTAAATGGATTGGCTAATGTTCGATACATATAAATTTTTATTTTTGCGGAGTCTGTAACTATAGAATCATCATTGGGCAGTAAAAATGAATATGAGTTTGCTGAAATTCGGCTCTGCCAATTGTCATCGAAAAATATCTTTTGCCATGCTGATTGATTTGCAAAATTGCGATCCTTTATTCCGCCCGCAATTTTATGCCAAGTATCATCGTTGTAAGAGATATAAATATTGTAACGGATGTTCCATGCCTCGATTAAAGAAACGGCGCTTGATCTGTTAACCCAGCTAATATTGATTCTTTCACCGGTTTGATAAACTTCTCCTCCGGCTGGTTGAATAATATCAACTTTATTGAAACACTTATCGGAATCGCATAGAGATAAATCGTATAAAGGACAGATAGGCTGGCAATGCCCACAGCACCCTCCACAATCTACACCTGTTTCGTCACCATCTTGAACACCATCAAAACATGTTGGGGCTGAAGGACATGGATCGCAACTGCCTCCACAATCTACGCCTGTCTCATCACCGTCTTGAATACCGTCAAAACATGTTGGAGTCACGGGACATGGATCGCAACTGCCTCCACAATCTACACCTGTTTCATCACCGTCTTGGATGCCATCGCTACAGGTCGGGGCAGGGGGAGAGATTGTAATTACACTTTGAGCGCTTCCGCCACAAGAAGAGACGGCCGTAACTGTGCATACGGTTTCTTCGCTAACTTCAGGCGCGGTAAATAGACCTTCATCATCAACTGTGCCGCAATCGGAAGAATATTCAATATCTATTCCATAAAGAAAATTATCGCTTGCGTCCACGGGGGAGGCGGAGATATTTTCGGTGTCAGCGGATTCGATTGTCGAGGTAGCTGGAGAGATATTTATATGATCAAAATCATCACAAACGTTACCTGTGGTGTAATTTACAGTGTAGGAGTGAAGCGACGGCGTGCTTGAATCGTCTGAATTCGCAAGAGTTGTTTCAACCTGCAAATATCTGTGCGCCGAATTGAGAGCAGAGATATCTATACTGGAGGCATAAGCATAAGGATTTGACCAGTCGCTCCAATTAGTAGCATCAGCGCTTGTTCTAAAACGAAACGAAATTGAGGTTCCAGATTCGAAATCAGCCGAGGGTTCAAAAGTTGCCCAGCCTGAAATGTCAGCGGTCCCATCTATCTGTGTTGGAGCGGAGATGTGAGTAGCGGTGGATGGAATACCGATCACGCGCCACTCTCTTAAATCTACCGTTTCGCCTAAATTAATAATTTTTAAAATAGAATATGGAGTTAAAGTTAGATCATAATGCGTCCAATCGTTAGGGTTTAATGGCCCGTCGAAAGGATTCACGTAATTATAATCGGAATAACCGAAAACAGTGCATTTAATACCGACTTCGGTTGAAGGGTAAAAACAAAAATTAAATTCTGCATTAACACTTTGATCGCCGCTATAATAACTATGTCTGGAAATGTAAAAAGCGCGATCAAGTTGCCATGTTATTTCAGTATCTTCATCTGATACAGTAATGCCGGTATCGGTATCGTAATCGAAGATATCATCTAAATCTCCAGTAATATTGCCACTGCTAGATACCTCCCCAGAGCCTTCAACAATATCGGTAAGAGACACATCTATAAGAACATCACCAACTGAGGTTGTAAGATCAGTATATTGATTCACAGTTCCGGCCGCATTCCAGTCCGATTGATCATTTAAAGTAACTGAACCGTTAGCGGCTTGGCTGGTTTTTTCAGGAATCAGATTTAAAAAATAGTTGGAAGCATATACCAATAAAAATGAGGCAATCGAAATAATAATTGCTAAATAAATTTTATGAAGTTTCCCCTCGCGGGTCATAAATATATTATAAAGGAATTATGAAGAGAATGGTATAAAAGAAATTTATGAATTTATCTTTATAGCACAAAAAAATACCCCTAAGGGTATATAATGCTGATATAAAAAACGGCAAGCGCGGGTGTTACCCCGCGCTGACGGATTCGAGAACTACAGTGATCTTGCCCTCCGCCTCGAGGGGCGGGAGGGTTACGAAGACGGTGCCAGGACCCCCACCAAGCAACTCGTCACATGGCACGATCAACGCTTTAGCGACGTGGTATTGCTTTCCGTCAAAACGGAAAGCAAATGGGGTGTTCAGGGCGCCTGGCAAGTGCACCAGGCGCAGGCCGAGGCCCGTGCCCCTCGTCACCACGGCATGGATCCTCCCGACTTTGGGTCGCGGACCCTCGACGCATGTCACCTTCTGAGTGTCCAGCTCAGCGAGGTAGAGCTTACGCTCTTCCTCGTCCCAAAGACGGACAGACCCTTTGCTGGCGAAGCCAGCAAATCGCCCGGGCAGGAACCGCGGCCGTGGCGTGGAGAGGTAGGTTTTGTTGCCACGCGAGGCGACAAC
>CAZLCL010000006.1:26472-29276 GCA_964558315.1 uncultured Candidatus Saccharibacteria bacterium | reverse complement strand
TCGGTGGTCAGGAGAGCAGCAAAGATCTTGGCGGCTTCACCGGGTTCCTTGGCCGGCCACATCCAGTTGGCCGAGAACTTCACATCCTTGATACTGGTGATGCCGGCACCTACCAGGTTCATCAGGGCTTCGGCGATTCCGAGCCTGGCCAGCGCTTCGGGAGATATGAGACCCTTGACAGGTTGCTCACCCACAGCCACTGCCACCCCGTAAGGGTCGTCGAAGGAGGGGGCGGCCAAGGCAAAGTCGGCCAGCGGAATGCTGTTGGGGCCGACGGTCTGCTGGCTGATGATGCAGCCACCCACGCTGGAGTCAGCGATTTCCGTAAGGAAACGCTTCGAGCAGACGCTTAGGTGACGCATCACATTGCTGAGCAGCTCCTTGATTGTGGTGTTCGCCGGAAGCCTCATCGGTTCCAGATGCATCGGCACACTCTTGTCGCTGAAGGACTGTTGCGGCAGGTTGTCCAGGATCTCACGCAGCGGCAGGTGAACGGGGGAGGAACCGTCTTCAGAGTCGAAGAGCTCGATCCATCCGTCACCGGTCACTTCGCCGACTACGGCGCAGGGAGCCTTTTCCCGGGTGCAGATGTCCATGAAAAACTGCAGATCCTCGGGTCGAATGAGGATTGCCATGCGCTCCTGGGCTTCATTGCCCCAGATCTCCAGCGTCGAGAGGCTCTTGTCGCCGACAGGCAACTTGCGCAGATCAATGCGCCCGCCCTTGGGGAGCAGGGCTTCGGTCAACGCATTCAGCGACCCGCCGGCTCCGAGGTCGTGTATCAGCACGATCGGGTTCTTCTGGCCGAGCTCAATACAGGCCCGGATGACGCGCCAGACCAGCTGCTCCATGTAGGGGTCGTCGCGCTGAACGGCATTGAAGTCGAGCTCAGCGCTGTTGTCACCTTGGCTCATGGAGCTGGCGGCACCACCACCAAGGCCGACCCGCAAAGCAGGACCGCCCAGCTGGAGGGCTAGCAGCCCTACCTCCGGTTCACCCTTGATGAGGTTCTCATCGTCAATGGTGCCACAGCCCATAGCCGTCATGGTCGGCTTGTACTTGCCCCGGCGACTGCCATCCGGCAGCGTCAGAGCGAAGCTGCGGCAATAGCCGAAAGTGCCGGGCACGCCGATGCAGTTGAGGTAGTCAGAGCCGCCTAGTGAAGCTTCGTTGATGATCTGCAGGGAGGAAGCTAGCTCGGGCGGGTGGACCCAGCCATCCATTTCCCACGACAAAGGGTGCTTGGGATCATTGAGGTGATCCACGATGTAGCCGGCGCCAGCCATCAACATATCGGCGCCACGCCCTGTGCCGAGGAGGTCGCGTTGCATACCTCCCTGGCCGGTGGCGGCACCAGGATAGGGTGCGATGCCGGTCGGGAAGTTGTGCGTTTCCACAGTCAGGATGTAGTGGATCAGTCGCTCGATCTTGTGTAGCTGACTGGCGATACCGGCGGTGATCGGAATGATCACACTCATCTGCCGGCCGCGCAGGGCGGAAGAGTTGTCGCACAGACCGAGGACCGAGTTACCGATGTTAGCGTGGTAGATGCCCTTGACGACATCCCACATGCTTCGGGGCTGAAGCACACCATCGATGGTGTACTGCCCACGGAAGCGCTTGTGGCGGCAGTGCTCGGAGTTGGCCTGCCCGATCTGGAACATCTCCACGTCGGTAGGGTCACGCTTCAGGAGTTCGGTGAACAACCACTTGCAGAAGTTGATGTCCTGAGGCTCCATGCCGAGTCCTAGCTCGTCGTTGATCTGGACGATAGCGTCCATGCCGTGTTCGAGCACAGGCACGATCTTGACGGGCTTGGGAGTCTCCGGTTCAGGGAAGCCTCTGAAGTCGTCGTAGGGCATCTCTGTCATGCGGTCGTAAAGGGTAGCGAGCATGGTAGCCCGCTCCTCTTCGGTCATGGGTGTGTCGATTCCGATGCGTCTGGTGAATTCGATGCGGCCGATCTCTGTCAGGCCGCAGGCCTTGAAGATGTCCAAGGCGGTGGTGCTCCACGGGGTCGTGGTGCGCAGATTAGGGCCGGTTTCCAGGACGTCCCGGCATTCGGCTAGAAAAGAGTTGGGGCTGAGGCCATCTTGGTCGTAGGTCTCAGCCAAACACCAGCGTAGTATCGCTTCCTTTTCGGGAGTGAGGTGAGATAACAACTCGATGTAGAATCGGTGCTCGCTCCCTCCTCCGAGGTTGCGATGTAACTGCAATTCCATAAGGCAACACTCTCCCTCTCATGTAGACTGGTAGCAACCAGATTGTAAGCGTGCGTCAAACCAGTCCTTCATAAGAAGAACCAGTTTGCGAACTTAGCGTATCAGTAATATATACTAAAAAGCAAATTGAAAGAGTGGTCTGGTTATGGGATATTATTTATTAGCAAGATTGAATTATTCTTTTTTTAATAGTAAAATTTACTTAGCTTATGAAAAAAGTCGAATTATTTTTTACGTTCGTCATGTTGCCTGTGGATATATTAATGATAATATCTTCTTTTCTGATAGGATTCTTATTGCGTGGTAGTATCGAAATTGGAACAGTCGAATTCGTCTCCGGCATTGGTGGATATATTTTGCTCTCTCTTTACACGGTGCCTGTGATGATTGCAAATTATGCACTATCAGGGTTATATAACAACAGAATCAATCAATCAAAATCAATTGAGCTTTACGGGATATTATCTTCTAATACTATATCATTCTCTATAGTAGTTTTAGCTTTGTTTTTTTCTCAAGAAACTCAATATTCACGCTTTATTTTAATAGTAACTTGGATACTAAGCATAATATTAGTAATTT
>CAZLCL010000006.1:0-26372 GCA_964558315.1 uncultured Candidatus Saccharibacteria bacterium | reverse complement strand
ATAAAGTTGATGAGATTATTATTTGCGATAGCAAAATTAATAGCGATTTGCTGAAAAAAATTGTAGATTATTGCACACAAAATAATATTATAATTAAATATATACCCGCTCTTACCCCGGACTCAGCCTTAAGAGCAGTGCCTGTAAAAATCGGTTACTTGCAGATGCTAGAGATAAATACGACTCCGCTTGAGGGGTGGGGCAGAATTATCAAGAGATTTTCGGATATAATATTTTCAATCATATTTATCCTTTTGTTATCACCCATAATGCTAATTGTTGCGATAATTCAAAAAATATCTTCCAAAGGTCCAATTTTATACTCGCATGAAAGAGTTGGTAGAGATGAAAAAAAATTTGTTTTGTATAAATTCCGTTCTATGTATCATGTTTCGGAGGACAAAGAGAGGCGTTATTGGACACAAGATAATGATAATAGAATTACACCTTTTGGCAAGTTTTTAAGATTAACAAATATCGATGAGCTCCCTCAGTTATATAACATTCTTATAGGTGATATGAGTTTTGTCGGACCCAGACCAGAACAACCACAATTTGTTGACGAATTTGGTAAAAAAATTCCGGATTATTTAAAGAGACATAAGGTTAAATCAGGTCTTACGGGTTGGGCTCAGGTGCATGGTTTAAAAGGAGATACCTCAATTAAAGAAAGAGCACGCTACGATGTTTATTACGTTGAAAATTGGTCAATAATATTGGACTTTAAAATAATATTAATGACTTTAAGATTGATTATTTACGAATTATTTAAGGGCAAATATGAATATCGCTCTAATTCATGATTGGATCACTAACGTATCGGGAGCCGAAAAAGTTCTTTTAAGTCTGAAGGAGCTATATCCTCAAGCCGATATTTATACATCGGTTTATATGCCAAACAAAGCGAAAGTATTCAATAATTATCAAATTCACACGACTTATCTAAACAGATATTCAATATTTCGTAATAAAAGGGAAGCTCTTATCCCATTTGCTCCGCTTGCTTTTGAGTCGCTGGATTTGTCAAAGTATGACTTAGTAATAAGTAATACTACTTTTGCGGCTAAGGGAGTGATCACAAAACCAGATACTGTCCATCTTTGTTATTGTCATACACCGACCCGATATCTCTGGTCAACGGATATTGATAATAGAGCCTCAAAAGGCAAATTGTCAAATTTTCGCCAAAAAATATCACATAAATTAAAAATATGGGATTATGCCGCGGCTCAACGTCCAGATTACTATTTAGCTAATTCAAAAACAATTCAAAAACGCATTAATAAATATTATCGGCGCAAATCAGAAGTGATCTATCCTCCTGTGGATATTGCAAAATTTCAATTATTACCAGATGAAATTGATAAAAATTATTACCTTTTTGTCTCTCGATTGGTTGACTACAAAAGAGCCGATGTGGTAATAACAGCTTTTAAAAAGAATGGCCTGAATCTGATTGTGTCGGGTGACGGGCCTCTTAAAAAGCATTTGGAGAAAAATGCTGGGGAAAATATTAAATTTGTCGGAAGAGTATCTGATGGCGAATTAATAAAGCTATATCAAGAGGCGAAGGCATTTATTTTTGCGGCTGAGGAAGATTTTGGAATTGTCCCTGTAGAAGCTATGGCTTGTGGTAAACCGGTAATAGCATATAATAAAGGGGGTGCAAGTGAAACGGTAATTGAAGGCAAAACAGGAGTGTTTTTTGAAAAGCAGGAGCCTGATGCAATCAATAATGCACTGAAATATTTTAACAAAAATTTATTTGATAGAAAAATAATTAGAGCCAGAGCAGAAGAATTTTCGGAAAACATATTTAAAAAATCATTTGCATCATATGTGGATATAATAATGGAGGATAAAAAGCGAGGGTAATTGAAAAAATTTCATGATGTAAAAGTCAGAAAAAAAAGACTTTTGTCTCCGGAAAAAAATTCAATCGTGAATGAAAATCAAAGCAACGGAATCTCCATTGCCGATTTTTGGTTGGGCGCTGATACCCCCAAAAAAGTTAAGGCGTTTGATTACGGCAAAGTGTGCAAAATATTTATGAACGTAATATTTACGTTGTCTCTAGCTGTGTTATTAATTGGCAGAGGAAGCACAGTATTGGCAAACCTAGAGAAACAGTCACAAGAAGCTCAGACATGTCTAGAGGAGAGCATAAACGATCTTAATAATAATAACTTTGATCAAGCGGTAATTAATGCTAACAAAGCCAGAGCGATAATTCATGATTTAAAAATAAATTTACAATCTTGGGGGCAAGATAGTAAGTATCTTCATTTAATGGATTACAATAGCAATCTTGAAGATGTTGAAAAACTGCTATCTGTTGTTGAGAATATCATTTCTGTGAGCACAGCAACGGGAGATCTTGCCCGGGAATATGGAGGAATTATTTCGGAGCAGGAAATCTCTTCCTCAACTCAAATTAATATTGATTTAAATATTGTAGGATTAGTAAATAAAATAGACGACTTAGCTGGGAAAATCTCCGATTTAACTGAAATTGTTAACAGGATTCAATTAAATAAAATTGCGTTCGCGGATGTCGGCATGGCACAAGTTATTGAAAAAATGGATAAATCAAGCGATTCTATCAAGTTTTTCCAAAAAAGCGTTTTACCGTTATTAAAATGGTATGCGGCGGAAGATACACAAAGAAACATCTTAATTCTTTTCCAGAATAATGCTGAAATACGTGGGAGCGGTGGCTTTATCGGTTCATATGCGGTGATGAAAACAGATCACGGCAGTGTTAAGAAAATTGATTTTCAAACAAATATATATAAATTGGATAATAATTCTGCTGACCGGATTAATGTTACAGCGCCCGAAGAGTTTAAAGTCTTAGCTGATGGAAAAATATTTCTAAGAGACTCAAATTATGCTATTGATGGCCAAGAAAGCTTTTCTATGGTGAAAAATCTCTACGAGACAGAGAGCGGACAAAAAATTGACGGCATAATTGCCATTGATACCACCTTAATCACCGAAGTATTAGGCATTATCGGAGAAATCGAAATGCCTAAATATAATTTAGTAATTACAAAAGAAAATTTTCTAGATAATATCCAAAATGAAGTGGAAAAAGAATATTTTCTTCGTCCTGGGGCGAAAGAGGAGAATGAGCCCAAAAAAATTTTATCGGAAATGATGCCACTTTTTATTAAGAAAACTTTTACAAAAATATCTGACAAAAATTTTAGTAATTCATTGTTAACATTGTTCCCGAATTTAATTAAAGAAAAGCATGTATTGTTATTTTCAACGGATAATGATATTCAAAATAAAATTATATCATTGAATTATGGCGCAACGGTAAATAAAAATCCTGATTATGATTATATTTATTCACATTCCAGCAATATTAAAGGAGCAAAAAGCAGTCTAAATGTTAATGAATTGGTAGCCGATGATATTTTAATTGGTAGTAATTTTGACATTGAACACAATCTTAATTTAAAAAGAATCCATAACGGTAGTTGGAATTGGCCTGATGGCATTAATATCAATCTAGTTAGATTATTACTGCCCAAAACACTAACCATCAAGTATTTTTCACCTCTTAGCGGGGATTTTTCACCTCACAATGATTCTCAATTTAATAGCGAAAGCCAATATAAAATTGATAGCGAAGCTGGAAAAGAAAAAATTTCGTTTTGGATGAACACTAATCCTGCGGAATACTCTGAAGTGAAAATTGGTTATGTGACTAAGTCCGGCATAAAAGAGCAAAATGATGGGATATATTATTCATTGTTAATACAAAAACAACCGGGGACGCCTAATTATCAATATAGGCTGAATTTTTCTTCAGATTCGTCATTGAAAATTGAGAATTCTGATGAAAAAGGTAGTTTACCAATCGAATTTACGCTCAACGGTGATAAGCTTATTAAGATAAAGCTTTCCCGAAAATAGGGCTTTTCTAGTTGAATCAAGACAATAATGATGCTAGAATAATATATGGACGGTTTACGGCAAAATAACGTAATCTATTTTTACTTTGTTTAATTTATTTCTGGAGATATATGGTTGAAGAAAAGAACGACGAAACTCAAAAATATGATGCTTCGAAAATTACCGTGTTAGAGGGATTGGCCCCTGTTCGGAAACGTCCGGGAATGTATATCGGCGGAACGGGGATTGATGGTTTGCATCATTTAGTTTGGGAGGTGCTAGACAACTCAATTGATGAAGCAATGGCTGGGTTTTGCGATAAGGTAAATGTCATATTGAATGCGGATGGTTCGGTCAGCGTTGAAGATAATGGTCGGGGCATCCCGGTTGATAAGGTTAAGGCTACAGGAAAATCAGCTCTTGAAACTGTTTTAACGGTGCTTCATGCAGGCGGAAAATTCGGAGATGGAGGCTATAAAGTATCTGGAGGTTTGCACGGAGTCGGTGTATCTGTAGTGAATGCCTTGAGTGTTTGGGTAAAAGCTAAAGTTAAAAGAGATGGAAATGTTTATCTTCAGGAGTTCGAGAGAGGTGTGGCAAAAAAAGATATCGAAATTATCGGTTCAGCCGAAGGCACCGGAACTACCATCACATTTTTGCCAGATCCGGAGATATTTAATGTTATCGAGTTTAACTTTAATACCATACTTTCCCACTGCCGCCAGCAAGCTTATTTGACCAAAGGGGTGATGATTAAAATTTTAGATAAAAGAGAGCGCTGGACAGAAGAAAATAAAGTCGAAGATCTTTCGAGTCAAGATATGATCGAAGAGGAGATGACAGGGCTAGAAAAGAACATGAGAACAGGCAGGGGGACGACACTGGAAAGCTCTGCACCGGTTGGGGCGGGGAGATACAGCTTTTATTTTGAGGGTGGAATTACAGCTTATGTAAAACATATTAACAAATCAAAACAAAGCATCAGCAATACCCCGTTTTACGTCGAGAAAGAGATTGATAATGTTATGGTTGAGTTGGCGTTAGCCTACACAGATGATTTTAAAGAGCATGTTTACACTTTCGCAAATAATATCAATACCGCAGAAGGAGGAACGCATTTAACCGGCTTTAGAACTGCTCTTACGCGTGCTATCAATGATTATGCCAAGAAAAACAATTTATTAAAAAATGTTGCTTTGTCGGGAGAGGATGTTAGAGAGGGTTTAACTGCTGTTTTATCTATCAAATTAAGAGACCCGCAATTTGAAGGCCAAACCAAAGCGAAACTCGGTAACACAGAAGTAAGAACTATTGTTGAATCAGTTGTTGCGAGTTCGTTTAGCTCCTATTTGGAAGAGAATCCGAGCGAAGCTAAAAAAGTAATAGAAAAGTGTTCGTTGTCGGCCAGAGCCAGATTAGCGGCCAGAGCGGCCAGAGACACTATTATTAGGAAAGGTGCCTTAGAGGGCATGACTTTGCCCGGAAAACTGGCAGATTGTTCGAGCAGAGATTCAAAAAGAAGTGAACTTTACATAGTTGAGGGTGATTCGGCAGGTGGAAGTGCCAAACAGGGTAGAGATCGAGAGTTTCAAGCAATTTTGCCGCTTAGAGGCAAGATATTAAATGTAGAAAGAGCTAGATTAGACAGGATGCTCTCCTCGGATGAAATTAAAGCATTAATTGTGGCGCTTGGAGTTGGCATCGGTGAGGAAGTTGACTATTCCAAATTACGCTATGACAGAATTATTATTATGACAGATGCCGATGTTGATGGCGCTCATATAAGAACCTTGTTATTAACATTTTTCTTTAGAAACTTCGCAACTCTGGTCGAAGACGGCCATATTTATATTGCACAGCCTCCCCTGTATTCTATATCAAAAGGAAAAGATAAAGAGTGGCTTTACAGTGACAACGAGTTAAAAGTCAAAACAGAGGAATATAATCAAAAAAATATTACAGGATATACCATACAAAGGTATAAAGGTTTAGGTGAAATGAATCCCACTCAGCTTTGGGAAACAACCATGAATCCGGAAAATCGGGTTTTATGGCAGGTTCATGTAGAAGATGCAGAAGAAGCGGATGGTATATTCTCTATGCTTATGGGAGATCAAGTTGCCCCAAGAAAAAAATTTATACAGTCGCAGGCAAAAGAGGTCAAGAATTTGGATATTTAATAAAAATAACAGAATATTAGAGGTATAAATATGGATAAAGACACAAATAGCGACAAATCACAAAATAATATTGATGACAACGGCTCAAACAGGAATGATGATGTGGTTGAGAGAAAACAGATGAATATAGAATCAGAAATTCATGATCCGAATGTAGGATTGCTTAAACCAAGATCACTATCAGAGGAGATGCAAACCTCATATTTGGATTATGCAATGAGTGTGATTGTTGCAAGAGCTTTACCAGATGTTAGAGACGGCTTAAAACCTGTCCACAGAAGAGTGCTTTATGCCATGCACTCCACAGGTTTGTCTCATAGCGCAAAATATCGAAAATCTGCCAAGGTAGTCGGTGAGGTTATCGGAAATTTTCATCCACACGGCGATGCGGCCGCATACGACACATTAGTCAGATTGGCACAAAACTTTTCCATGAGATATCCGATGGTAGATGGACAAGGAAATTTCGGTTCGATGGATGGTGATTCAGCGGCGGCTATGAGATACACCGAGTGCCGAATGTCAGCAATTGCCGAAGAGATGATGGCAGATATTGATAAAGATACCGTTGATTGGCAGGATAATTATGATGGCACCACAAAAGAGCCGACTGTATTACCGGCCAGAGTTCCGCAACTTTTATTAAACGGCACTATGGGTATTGCTGTGGGCATGGCGACAAATATTCCACCACATAATTTAAATGAAATATGTGATGGAGTAATACAACTTATTAACAACCCGGAAAGCACTTACGAAGACTTAATGGAACATATAAAAGGCCCGGATTTTCCAACAGGTGGAATTATTTATGACATAAATGAGATTAAATCAGCTTACACAACCGGAAAAGGAAAAATTGTAATGCGAGCCCGTGCTGATATTGAGGAAGCAAAAAGAGGTTATAAAATAGTTATTACCGAAATACCGTATCAAGTGAATAAAGCTTCATTAATCGAAAAGATCGCTGATTTGGTAAAAGATAAAAAAATAGACGGTGTTAGTGATATTAGAGATGAGTCAGATCGTAGGGGAATAAGAGTTGTCGTTGATCTAAAAAGCAGTGCATATCCCAAAAAGGTCTTAAATCGGCTTTACGAGTTAACTCAGATGCAAACAGCTTTCCATGTAAACATGCTGGCACTAACGCCCCAGTTAGAACCGGTGGTTATGACTTTAAAGGATGTGCTCAGATATTACATAGATCATCGGCACGAAGTAATAACAAGAAGAAGCAAATATGAGCTGGCAAAGGCAAAAGACAGAGCTCATATTTTAGAGGGTCTCAAAAAAGCCTTAGACCATATTGATGAAATTATTGATACTATTAAGAAATCTGAAAATCGAGAAGCGGCAAAGAAAAATTTAATAGCGAGATTTAGTTTTTCTGAAAGACAAACTGAAGCAATTCTTGATATGAGGCTGTCGGCTCTGGCCGCATTGGAGAGAAAAAAGATTGAAGATGAATACAATCAATTATTGGAGAAGATATCATATTTAGAAGATTTGCTGGCGCATCCGGAAAAAATCTATGGTTTAATAAAACAAGACCTAGAAGAGGTAAAAAATAAATATGGAGACAAAAGAAGAACTGAAATTGTAAAATCGGCAATAGGTGATTTTTGTGCTGAAGATTTAATACCAAACCAACAAGTTATTGTCTCTATCACTAGAGGAAATTACATCAAAAGGCAGGAAGTAGATACTTATCGAAAACAGGTAAGAGGAGGCGTTGGTGTTGTAGGTATGACGACCAAAGAGGAGGACATTGTGGATTATTTGGTTGCCGCAAATACACATGATGATATATACTTTTTTACTAATATGGGCAGGGTATTCAAAAGTAAAGTTTATGAAATACCGGCGACTTCCAGGCAATCAAAAGGCACGCCAGTTGTAAATATTATCCAAATATCTCAAAACGAAAAAGTGACATCACTTTTAACGGTTGAAAAAAATATGGCTAATCAAAGCTTCTTTATTATGGGCACCAAAAACGGTTCGATAAAAAGAACAGAAATTTCTAAATACGATAATATTAGAAAGTCTGGGATCGTCTCGATTGGCCTTAAAGAACACGATGAGCTTAAGTGGGTAAAAATTAGCGATGGTGAAAATATTATTGTTGAAGTTTCAAAAATGGGTCAGTGTATTTGTTATTCTGAAAAGGAAGTTAGGCCTATGGGCAGAAGCGCTAGTGGGGTAACGGGCATGAAATTGCGCAAAAATGATTCTGTGATTGCTATGGATGTCGTCAAAGAAGATGATGCAAAATTTGAGTCCGTTGCTAACCAGCGCGGTGCTGATATATTTGTAGTTTTACAAAATGGTTATGGCAAAAGAACGATGTTAAAAAATTTTAATATTCAACATCGCGGCGGTATGGGTATTAAAGCCGCAAATTGCACCGATAAAACCGGCCCAGTAATTGCTATGCACATTACTTATAACGACTTGGTGGATGTTGTATTGGCAACTAGTAAGGGTCAATTTATTAGAATGGCCCTAAAAACAATTAAAAGATTGGGCCGTGATACACAAGGCGTAACCTTGATTAAATTAAAAGGTGGGGATAAAGTCGCGTCTAGTGCTATAATTCAAGCCGAAAAAGATGATAATAAGATTATTCCGGATATTGATGATCAAGGTGATATTGGCGCAAAACAGCTTAATGAGAAAAAAAGCAAAGATGACAATGTATTAATAGTTAATAATTATAAAAAGAAATCAGATTGAAATTATATCAAATATTTGATATAATCAATCATAATTTATGAAAAAATCCTCTACAAAAAATAAAATTAAAAAATATAATCAAACAGACAGCTCAAAAATAGAAATTATCGAGAGCATTAAAATTCCAAATGTAATAACGGTTAAAGAGCTGTCAGAAAAGACAAAAATTCCGGCTGTTAGAATTATTTCAGAATTGATGAAAAACGGAGTTTTGGCCGCAATCAATGAGTCAATTGATTATGAAACCGCAACTTTAGTCTGCGATTTTCTTGGAGTTCAATGTGAGTTGGATAGCCAAGATAAAAAGCGCGATAATGTAGCTCTGAGTGAAACAGATTCAAATAAACTAAAAAGTAGGCCTCCAGTTGTCACAATTATGGGTCATGTTGATCATGGTAAAACCACCTTATTAGATAAAATTAGAACAACAAGTGTGGTTGATTCTGAATCTGGTGGTATAACACAGCATATTTCGGCATATCAAGTTTTAATAAATGGTGATACTAATAATAAGAAAACGATTACATTTATTGATACACCTGGCCATGCCGCATTTTCTGCTTTAAGATCGCATGGGACGTTAATAACCGATATTGTAGTCTTAATAGTGGCCGCCAACGATGGGGTAATGCCCCAAACGATTGAGGTAATTGAACAGTGTCAAAAAAATAACGTGCCAATGATTGTGGCGATTAATAAAGTTGATTTACCCGATGCAGACCCCATGAAAGTTAAGACCCAACTAGCAGATTATAATTTGGTCTCAGAAGATTGGGGAGGCAAGACGTTAATGGTCGAGATATCGGCTAAAAGTGGTCTTGGAATAGATAAATTGCTCGAAACAATAATATTGGAATCGGAAATATTAGATTTAAAAGCCGATCCTGAGCAAAAAGCTTTCGGTGTTGTAATAGAATCTCATATGCATAAAGGCGCTGGGCCTTTGGCATTAGTTTTAATAGAAAATGGCACTTTAAAAAAAGGCGACGCTGTCCAAATCGGAAAAACTTGGGGCAAGGTAAGAATTTTAGAAAATTATCTCGGCCAACCTATCGAATCGGCTCAGCCGAGCTGTCCGGCACGAATTGCCGGCTTAAGAGATATTCCCGCCTTCGGTGACCATCTAGTATCATTCAATGATGAAAAAGAGGCAAAAGATGCCGCACAAAAATATCAGCAAGGAAGCTCGGTTAGAATCGCCACAGCTAAAAAACTGTCGAAAGACAATGATGAGCTAGAAAATTCCTCTTCTGATCTTGAATATCGTTTGGTAATAAAAGCAGATGTGCAGGGATCGGCCGAAGCTATTAACAAATTACTTCAAGAAATTGATTCTTTAGAACTGAAAATTAAAGTTGTGGGAGAGGGAGTCGGAGGAGTTTCGGAGTCTGATGTCACTTTAGCAAAAGCGGCCAAAGCAAAAATATTTGCATTTCGAGTCCCTGTGTTGGCATCATCAAGAAAAATTGCTGAAAAAGAGAATATCGAAGTTAAAAAATATGATGTAATTTATGAGCTTATTGATCAGATAAAAAGCGATTTAACCGCGATGTTACCGCAACAATTTATGGATAAGATCAAATCAAAGGGTAAGGTTTTAGCAATATTTAGGAATGATAAAAAAGCGGTCGTAATTGGTTCTATCCTAGAGGAAGGCAATATTTCCAAAAATGATAAGATCCGCTTTTTATCTCAAGGTGAAGTTGTCTCCGAGGGAGAGGTTACTTCTTTACGGCGAGAGAAAAATGAGGTTTCAGAGGTTAATAGTGGAGTTGAGTTTGGTATCTGTTTGGGGCCGTTAAAAGATATTGCGGTAAACTACAATCTGGAAACTTACCAAAAAGAAAAAATTATTAGAAAAATAAGTTAGAGATAATTATGTGCTAAATCACTAAACAAATATTTAAACGTTTGTTATAATTTATTGTAGAGTAATGGAGGGCAGTTGGAACAGATAACTGGAAAAATTTTAGGAGCTACAAGTAAAGCAGGGTATTTTTTACAAGGGCTAAGAATTGAATCTTGGCCTTATGCTCTAGTTGATATTATTATTGTTTCGATAATTATATACTCGATCTATTTATTAATCCGCCAAACTAGAGCCATGCGCATGTTATACGGATTAATTATTTTAATAATTTTAATGGGTGTCGGTTACTTATTAGATCTTGTGCTTTTGAATTGGATCTTAAAATATATTATGACAATGTTGGTGGTAGCCATTCCGATTGTCTTCCAACCAGAGTTAAGAAATGCACTTGAAAAGATTGGACGAAGCAGACTAATGAAAGATTTCTCTTCTATTTCTGGAGAAATCGAATACATTGATCAAATAGTATCTGCTGTAGATGTTTTATCAAAGGAAAAAATCGGGGCACTAATGATAATTCAAAGAAAAACCGGCCTTAGAGAATATACTGAAAAGGGTGTGCAAATTGATTCTAAAGTTAGTAAAGAGGTTTTGTGCACAATATTTTTTCCAAAGTCGCCACTTCACGATGGAGCAGTCATAATTTCCGAAGGAAGAGTTGAAGCCGCCGCTGTGATGCTTCCGGTTACTGAAAATGAATTTAGCACGAGTTATGGATCAAGACATCGAGCGGCTATCGGAATAACAGAAAATTCAGATGCCTTAGCGATAGTTGTGTCCGAAGAGACAGGGACGGTTTCGTTAGCTGAAAGCGGAAAAATTGACAGAAGACTCTCTTTGGAAAGATTAAAAAATAAACTGGAATTAAAATTAAAATGAAATCTAAAGTAAAAAAATATTTAATAAGGCTTTTTTGCCAAAATATCAAGATAAAAATATTATGTTTAATTATAGCTTCGCTAGCTTGGATATTTGTTTCTTCCAGTCAATCTCTAATGGGAAAATTTCCAAACCAGATTAATGTTGACGTTTTGAACCTTAATCCAAAATATTCTGCATTCTTAGATAATGAAAGCGTAAATATTTATATTATGGCGGAGAATTCGGCTTGGCAGTCAATAACTAGCGACTCATTTTCTGCTTCGGTAGATGTGTCCGGTTTACTAGAGGGAACATACGACTTGGAGGTGAGGGTCTCTTCGAATATGCCTGATGTAAAAATTACCAAAATCGAGCCGTCTCATATATTTGTGAATATTGATAAAATAGTAACCAAAACGTTGTCTATAAGCCCAAAAATTGATGGTGACCCCATAGATGGCATGATTGTCGGCGATATAACCTTAAATCCAGAAACAGTTGAGATTTCTGGGCCAAGCAGTTTATTAAAGCTGATAAATGAAGCTCAGGCAATTGTAAAGCTAAATGGTGAAAGTAGCTCTTTTTCGAGGGAGGTAAAAGTATCCGCTGTATCTGAAAATAGCACTGAAGCAAACGGTATTGTATTTAATCCCGAAACTGTGTTAGCCGATATTACGATAACTAAAGGTGGTAACAGTAAAAGTGTCGGTGTAAAGCTAAGCACGGTCAACAGTTTGCCACAAGGCTTATTTATATCAAAGATTACTTTTATGCCAGCCGTGGTAGATATTACTGGGCAGAGAAGTGTTTTATCTTCGGTAAATTATATTGAAACAGAGAACTTAGATTTAGCCACAATTACTAATAATCAAAGTGTTTCTTTAAAACTAAGCTTGCCGCAAGGTGTAAGCTTGCAAAAGGATTCTCCATTAAGAGTCAGCACAATCATCGAAATTTCTAATACTAATGAAACAATTACTGCGGTGCCTGCAGTGACTTATAAAAATTTGGCTAGCGGGCTTCAGGTGTTAACAATAAATCCAGCTGAAGTCATTATATATTTAAGTGGGAGTATTACCGAAACTAATTCTTTCAATAATAAGAATGTAAAGCTATTATTAGATTTGAGCAATTTGACTGAAGGCACTCATGAAATAGTAGTTAACAAGGAGATGGTTCAAGGAATATCACCTCTTGAATTTATTGGCGCAACTCCTCAATCAATAAATATTACAATCTCAAAATAGCATTTTAAAGGTATTGACACAAAAAGAGAGCTAATGTAAAATACCAAAGTATGTGAGAAAGACATATACAATTATGATACCTCATAACGATGCTGACCCTTTGCCTAAATTAATTTCAAAGGGCACCCCAAAAACCAAAAAATTACTTATACAAATTTCAAAAATAAAACCTATTTTACAAGGTGCAGTTAATAAAACGGCAGAAGTTCTTGTTTTGATAGAAAAAAAATGCCTTTTTATATGTGCAAAAATTGCAGACACACTAAGACTTCTTGTTAAGGCAGTATGCAATTTTTTTAGCACCGATAATAAATATTTACCTCATTTTTCTCTGGGGTTGATTAGCGCAATAGTGGTATTATCTAATTTCATTGTTAAATATGCTGAAGCAGATTACTCTATTTCATATCCGGATCCAGCCAATGAGATCGCTATTGCCAGCGTAACGGACACTTTTACGCCTCTGATAGAGAATGATGGCATGTCGGCCGAGAAAGCTTATAAAAACTCGACTGAAGCCTTTTTTGCAGTAAATAATTCTATTGATACAAATATTACTCAAAGAGAAGAACCTTTGCCGGATAATAGCCAGCAAACTGTATCTTATACCGTGAGAAACGGTGACAATCTGACTACACTTGGTTGGAAATTTGAAGTAAAATTAGCTACTCTTATGTATGTGAATGATTTAGATAACGCTAATTTAGTTAAACCTGGCCAAGTGCTTAAGGTTCCTCCTAAGGGTTATGAAGTTTCCGCTTCAGCAATTGCTAAAAGAGAAAAAGAGAAATTAGCTCAAGCAAACAGAAACACTGTTATCAGAGACTCTGCTTCTTCCAGAAATAATAGCGCGGATAGTATTAAGGTTCGAACAGCCGCCGGTAGTTCAAAAAATGGCTACCCTTACGGATATTGCACATATTATGTCGCTACCAAGAGATATGTGCCATCAAGTTGGGGTAATGCAAAAAGCTGGCTTAATTCAGCCAGGAGAGCAGGTTATTCTACTGGAAATCAGCCTGCGAGTGGAGCGATAGGCGTAACTCCTGAATCATGGTGGGGTCATGTAGTTTATGTTGAATCAGTAGATGGCAACATGGTTACTTTTTCCGAAATGAATGCAGTAGGTTGGGGCAAAGTGAGCAGAAGAACCCTGCCTGTCTCGTCGTTTAGAGGTTTTATTTATTAGTGTTTTACTTTTTAACAATATGGCGGGCGGAGCCATTTTTTTATTTGTTAAATAGAGCGATTAATGCTATCTTCTGTTTAGGATTATATAACATGATAGTTGATGAAGTAAAAATTTCAGTAAAAGCAGGAAACGGCGGAAACGGCGGTGTATTTTTTAGAAGAGAAAAATTCATTCCTAAGGGTGGGCCAGATGGCGGAGATGGCGGAAACGGCGGTAGTGTCTATATCCTAGCCTCAAGACATGTTGACGATTTAACACAGTATGCTAGAAAGGCTTTTTACGAGGCGGAAAACGGTGGCAAGGGCATGAAACAAAAAATGTCTGGCAAAAATGGTTCCGATTTGGTTTTGGAAGTTCCTCTCGGCGCTCAAGTATTTGAGAACAATATTTTACTCCATGATATGGTTAATGACGGGCAAAAAGTCTTAATCGCACAAGGCGGGAATGGTGGATGGGGCAATCAACATTTTGCCACATCAATCAAACAAGCTCCGATGTGGGCAAAAGATGGTCTGCCCGGCGAAGCAAAAAGCCTTAGGTTGGAATTAAAAATGATTGCTGACATTGGTATTGTGGGTTTACCAAATGCTGGGAAATCTACTTTGCTGTCGGTATTGTCAAATGCCAGACCGAAGATTGCAGATTATCCTTTCACCACTTTGGAACCAAATTTAGGAGCTATTAGATATGAAAATAAAACATTAATTATCGCTGATATACCAGGGCTAATTGAGGGCGCATCTAAAGGGAAAGGCTTGGGTCATAAATTTTTAAAACACATTGATAGAACAAAGATGTTAATCCACCTCTTATCAGCCGAAGACGACAATGTAATTAAAAGTTATCAGCTGATAAGAAATGAACTAAAAGAATTTTCTGATAAACTTGGCCAAAAACCTGAATTAGTCGTATTAAATAAAATTGAGTTGTTGTCTAAGGAAGAATTGCAAAAGGTATCAAGACAGTTAAAAAATAAAAAAATCAAATTTTTAGCCGTATCGGCAGTCACTCAAGAAAATATTAAGGATCTAAAATACATGCTTTACAACAAAGTAAGCTAATTGTGTGGGGTGCTAAAACGTTTAGGGAGAGATATATGGCGCAAAACCGTCATTAATAGCGAATGACTATGCATCTGGTGATATGATTATTAATTTGGCATGGGTGCAAAATATTATGGTGAATGAAAAATCTTTTGATGGTGCAAATTGCCGATAATTGATTTTTGAATTATAATAAAATTGGTATTAAATAGTTACAACAAATGTCAAAAGAGCCAATTATCGGTCAAAATTCAGATAAATTGTCCGAGAGAGAGAAACACTTTAAAGTCATTGCGCTAATGGCTATAGGTTTTATGATTAAACGAAAAAAATTAATATATACGGTTGTGGTGCTTGGTTTAATAACTGCTTTTGTATTATCGTATATTGTTATCTATTAATATAAAATTATATTTGCTATCTTATTTATTTTTGCCACCACGATCTTTTTTTACTCTCTGATTCTCTTAATTTTTGCCACAAAATTTTTTGTTCTTCGTTGATTTTTACGGGCATTTTAATTTTTAAAGTGATGTTTAAGTCGCCTTTTTTGCCGTTGCGCAAAGTGTGCCCCTTGCCCGGAATCTGGAATGTCATGCCGTTTTGCACACCAGCAGGAATATCAAAATTAATTGTTTCATTGCCGACTTTAATTTTTAGATTATCTCCCAAAACAGCTTGAGCGGGAGATATCTCAAGCTCAGTATTAACTGTGGCAAATGCTTGTCCAAAAAAATCTTCAAAAATATCTCCCAAACCTCCAAAATTAAACTCTACGCCACCCGATCTAAAGCCTCCGCTTTGAAAACCAGAAAAATCAAAACCGCCAAAACCTTGATTGCCAAAACCATTAGCACCGTTAAAAGCACTAGATCCGAATTGATCATACTGAGCACGTTTCTGGGGATCTGAAAGGATTTTATAGGCTTCGTTAATCTCTTTAAATTTCTTTTCTGCTTCTGCCCCGCCACCTCTATCGGGGTGATACTGCATGGCTAATTTCCGATAAGCTCTTTTAATATCCTCAGCAGAAGCGTTTTTGTCTAGCCCTAATAATTTGTAATAATCTTTATTCATTTGACTTAAAAATTTACCGCCCTAAGGGTATTTAATTTATAGAACCCCAACATAAGACTCATGGGCAGTTATTCAATAATTTTGCCGTTAGTAGCGTTAATAATTTTAGTAAGATCTTGATTGCCACTGGAATAAGTGACAACCCACACTAACAAATTTTTTTCTATGTCCTGCTTTAACAGCAAATATGCGCTACTTAAACCGTTACTCTCTCGCCAATCTTTGCCCCCCTCGTTTTCAAATATTTGAATTGCGGTTACATAATTAAACTTCCACAAAGACGTGTCCATCGCAGGAAAATCTCCCAAATAATCAGTTTTTGGTATTTCAGCCCTTAGAAAGTTACCAGAGTTTTGGGAAAAGGTAATAATCCAATTATTAATGGAGTCTGATTCTGATCTAAAAATATATCTTGTTTCTCCAGAATTCAAACTTAGTGATGGCAAATTTACCTGTATGGCTGATAATTTATGCTCCTTGTCAATTTCTTCCGCTTTTGTTTTGGCTTGGGCATATTCGTTGCGGACATAATCATCAAATTCACTTGGGTCAACAGTAGCTAAATTAATTAGATTTTCTGCCGCCTCTTGTTCGAGTTGTTCAGCTTGAAGTTGTGCTTCTTTTGCGGTTGAGCGTTTTTCTATGTATGACCATATTGTGGCAATAACAATAGCTGACAGAATAATAATTACGACTGCCGGTCTTTTAAAGATGTCCATACCCCTCCTAAAAAGGTAAATACAGACATATTCTAACTTAAAAATTGTTAAGATACAAATATTTTAATCCGGCATAAGTGGTAATTATGCCGGATTGTTAACAAGCTTTTACTGTTTGCTTTCTTCTTTGTCATCTGATTCTTGTTTAGTGTCTTCTTGTTTGGCCTCGTTTTGCTGATTTTCGGGGTTGCTTTGCGCATGTTGATACATTGAGGCGCCAATCTCTTGCAGTGATTTGCTTAAAGTCTCTGTCTGAGATTTAATTTCGTCTAATTTATCACTATCCTTAATCTCTCGTAGGCTTTTAATTTTCTCCTCAACATCTTTTTTTAGATTACTGTCAGCTTTATCTCCGGCATCTTTAAGCACCTTTTCGGCTGTAAAAATTAATGAATCTGCTTGATTTTTCGCATCCACAAGTTCGCGCTTATTTTTATCTTCCTCTGCATGGAGCTCAGCGTCTTTTTTCATTTTTTCAATCTCTTCTTCGCTTAAACCGGAAGATGAAGTAATAGTAATTTTTTGCTCTTTGTTGCTGGCCTTATCAACAGCTTTTACATTTACGATACCATTTGCATCTATATCAAATGTTACTTCAACTTGTGGGATGCCTCTAGGTGCAGGTGGGATGCCGTCAAGCACAAATCTCCCGAGTGTTCTGTTGTCTGTTGCCATCTCCCTTTCTCCTTGCAGAACGTGAATTTCAACTTGTGTCTGATTGTCTGCGGCAGTTGAAAATATTTGAGACTGTGAAGTGGGTATAGTAGTATTTTTTTCAATTAGTTTGGTCATAACTCCACCTAATGTCTCAATTCCAAGCGAGAGTGGAGTAACATCGAGTAATAACAAATCTTTTACTTCTCCACCCAAAACACCACCCTGTATGGCCGCTCCAATGGCCACGGCTTCATCTGGGTTAACGGTGTGATTAGGTTCTTTATCGAAGAATTTTTTGACCGCCGCGCGCACTGCCGGCATTCTGGTCATGCCACCGACTAATATTACTTCATTTATGTCTTGTTTTTTAAGGCCGGCATCCTTTAAAACTGTTGCGCAGGGTATTAAGGTTTTTTCTATCAAACCATTAACCAGCTCTTCTAATTTCGATCGGCTTATGCTCATCTGTAAATGTTTAGGGCCTTCGGCGTCTGCTGTGACAAAAGGTAAATTGATCTCTGTTTCGGCGGTAGTTGATAATTCGATTTTTGCTTTTTCTGCCGCTTCTTTAACTCTTTGCAGTGCGGCTTTGTCGGTATGCAGATCTATACCTTGTTCTTTTTTAAATTCAGAAATGATAAAATCCATAATAACTTGATCAAAATCATCGCCTCCCAAATGAGTGTCACCGTTGGTGGATTTTACTTCAAATACGCCATCGCCCAACTCTAATATAGTAATATCAAAAGTTCCACCGCCAAGATCGTAAACCGCAATTTTTTCATTCTTCTTTTTATCTAGTCCGTAGGCTAGGGCGGCCGCAGTTGGTTCGTTGATAATTCTTTTTACCTCCAGCCCCGCTATTTTTCCGGCATCTTTTGTTGCCTGACGTTGTGCATCGTTAAAATATGCTGGAACTGTAATCACAGCTGAGGTAATTTTTTCTCCGATATATGTTTCAGCATCGTTTTTAAGCTTTTGCAAAGTGAATGCGGAGATTTCCTGAGGACTATATTCTTTGCTATTCATAACCACTCTAATAGAGCCATCGCTGGCTTTTGTGGTTTTGTATGGCATTTTTTTAATATCTTCCTGTGTTTCTTTATCAGCAAAAGATCTTCCAATAAATCTTTTAACCGAAAAGATTGTATTATCAGAATTAGTGACCGCTTGCCTTTTTGCTAATTGCCCAACAAGCCGATCTCCTTTTTTATTCTCAGCCACAACTGAAGGGCAAGTTCTTCCGCCCTCTGCTGTATTGATGATTTTTGCTGATCCGCCTTCCATAATCGCTACAGCGGAGTTGGTTGTTCCAAGATCAATTCCTATAATTTTTCCCATTTAACGCCTTCCTGCCTGAAACACAGGCTTGAAATAATATATTTATAATAGAGCCGGCAATGGATTTGAATTTGGTGGCCAAGCTTCCTTATAAGGAGGTGCGCTCCGGAGGGGCAGAGAGCACTTCCTCGAAGGAAACTTGGTTTACCGGCTCCTATTAATAATGTAAAGTAAACTTTACATATTGTCAAGAGATAATTTTTAAAAGCTAAAATAATTAGCGCTGAAGTAATAATAAATTACAATATAGAACAAAGAAGCTGGATATTTTTTATTTCGCGACTTTGACTTTTGAAGGACGCAGTATTATGTCGTGATATTTATAACCCGATAAGATTTCTTCGGTTATGATACCGCTTTTTTTATCCGAATCAACTTCTTCTACCGCTTCATGTAACTCCGGATTAAAAACTTCTCCAATAGCAGTGATTTTCTCTAAACCGAAATCAAATAATATGTTTTCAAATTGCTTTTCAATTTGTTTAATGCCTTGCGCCCAATTGTCGTTTGTTAGATTATCGGGTAAATGCTTGGCCGCTAGCTGAAAATTATCCAATATCGGCAATATCTCTAATAAAAGCTCCTCATTTGCGCATTTTATTATGCGAAGCCTGTCTTCCTCTGCTTGTTTTTTATAATTAACAAAATCGGCTTGAGTTCTCTGCCAGCCCAAAGTAAGCTCGTTAACTTTATCTTGTAACTCTGCTACTTCTTTCTGAATATTCTTGTCTTTTTTGGTCATATTTTTCCTCTTTC
Source organism: uncultured Candidatus Saccharibacteria bacterium (assembly GCA_964558315.1). GTDB lineage: Bacteria > Patescibacteriota > UBA1384 > XYA2-FULL-43-10 > XYA2-FULL-43-10 > MWCM01. The sequence goes on along the minus strand of CAZLCL010000006.1, from coordinate 6,787 downwards.
GAGCCGTATTTTATCGTAAAAAAGAAATTCATGCAAGTAGTTATTAACAGTTCTTACGCAACGGAGCCCAAAAATCAGCTTGTTAGTTACCATGTCAGCTGTAATACTCAGCAATTTCCGGCATGCCTCCCACTTTATTAAAAAATACCCTACTTCATTTAATTACGCAGGGCACAGAGAGGGGCAAGAAAGCGTGATCTTAGGGTTTTTACGTAATTACAGTATTAAATTAAATATTTGGTAAAATAAAAACAACGATAATTATGAAGAAATTCATGCAAATTCGTCTTTATCCTTTCCAAGCTTTTACTTGGCATCTGTTAATGTTCATTCTGGGAGTCACTATTGCTAGCATTTTTTACAATATTTTAGCTTATAATTGCGAAATCTGCATCTTTACTCTTGTCGGTTTACTGTTTGTGGCAATGGTTAATCGCATTTTGCATAACAACACGTTAACTTTAATATCATGGTTATCAATTACCGCATGTTGTGCTATTTTCTTTAGCCTAAGCATGTTTAACAAGTATTTTCCAGAGTTAAAAATAGATAATCAACAAATAACCGTTAGTGGCACAGTAACTAATGATCCTTATATCAGTTATAAAAATCAGGAGCTAATTGTGCGGACAGAATTCAATAGTTCGCTGTTTTATCTTTTAGCTAAAGTTCCAAGAAATTATCGCTATCAAGTCGGTGAAAAAATTGAATTAAGCGGGGTAATTAAAAAACCTGGCATGATAGAAGATTTTGATTATCAAAGTTATCTCAGAGCAAAAAAGGTCTCTTATGTCATGCTAAACACAGAGCACTCACATTCTCTTTCAAAAACTGATAGTGCCGGTATTCATTTAATGAGGCATCTTTATTCGATTAAACATTTTTTTGAATCTCATTTGAATAGAATTTTTCATGAGCCGCAAGCCTCTTTAGCCGCCGGCATTTTAACTGGAGCTAAGCGCTCAATGCCGCAGGAACTTTCAGATGTTTTTAAAAGAGCCGGTTTAAGCCATATTATAGTTCTTAGCGGCTATAACGTTTCAATAATAATAATCGCTTTTAGTGCTCTGGTGGCGCCGATTGCCAACCGAAAAATTGTTTTTATATTGTGCGCTATTATGGTAATTTTATTTGTGTTGATGACTGGGGCCTCATCAAGCGTGGTTCGTGCCGGAATTTTCGCCCTTATGATATTAGCCGGGAAGACGCTTGGGAAACAAGCATATCTTCCAAATATTTTACTTTTTACTGCGGTAATTATGCTTTTACTCAACCCCTTTTTACTTTGGTTCGATATCGGCTTTCAATTATCATTTTTAGCTTTTGTTGGTATTGTCTATTTATCCAAACCACTTAAAAAAACTATTGCAAAGAGTTTATTTAAAAATTTTCCACCAAGTATTAATAAAGTTCTCATTGAAACATTGTCGGCACAGTTGATGGTTTTGCCACTGTTATCGTATAATTTTGGTCAAATATCATTAATTGCACCATTGAGTAATATAATGATTTTGTGGATGATCCCGCTGGCGATGTTGTCGTCGTTCATCTCTGCGCTTGGTTCAATAATTGCCTTAAGCATTGGACAAATTTTGGCTGTAATAGCCTGGCCGCTTTTGTGGTATATCCAATATGTGGCTGAGGTGTTTACCAAGATTCCATTTGCGATGGTAAATGCTGGCAAACATAGTTTTTTATTTTCATTTACGCTTTATCTGCTCTTAGTATTTTATTATATTAAATACTACTTAAAATATGAAAAAACACATATTTAAGACCTTTTATGTCGTGATGCTATTAATTTTGTTAGCAATTTGGGCGGAGATTGCAAATAGCCCCGATAACAATAACTCAAAAATATATTTTTTTGATGTTGGGCAAGGTGATGCGGCGATGATAGTAAAAGGTGATTATGAAATTTTAATTGATGGTGGACCAGACGATAAAGTGTTATCTGAAATCGGAAAAGTTATGCCCTTTGGCGATAAAAAAATTGAGCTGGTCATATTAACACATCCGCATTCTGATCATGTGGTAGGTTTGAATCAAGTTTTAAATTACTATCAGATTGAAAAAATATATTTTAGCGGAGTGGTGCATACGTCGAACCAATATTTAGAGTTTTTGGAGCACCTTTCTAATAATAAAATTTCTGCGATTATTCCTGATGCCGGTGAAACAATAACACTGTTCGAAAACGGTTTAGTAAATTTTATTTGGCCGGGTAAAAAATATCAACAAATAAACGCAGATAATTTAAACAATTCATCTTTAGTGGTAAAATACTGCTATTTCTCTAAATGTGTATTATTTACTGGAGACATAGAAACAGATGAACAAACAGAAATGATAGAAAAAACTAAAAATGAAACACTAAAAGCAGATATTTTAAAGGTTTCCCATCACGGCTCAAGTAACGGCACTAATCAAAAATTATTAGAGGTTGTTGGGCCAGAATATGCAATAATCTCAGTGGGCGCAGATAATAAATACGGCCATCCACATAATGCAACGCTTGAGCTAATAGAACAATTTGGTATCAAAATTTTTCGCACCGATCGCGACGGCACCATTAAATTTGACCTAAACGAGACTGATATTTTGCTAAATTAAAACAGGATTAATGTTGGCTACCACACAAGTAAATACAACCATTATTTCACTTTTATTTATGTGTCTTATGTCTAATTTCATTAACTATCGCTCCCAAAAATGAAATTTTACGGAAAATTATTAAAAAAAATTGGTCGAATACCATTTCTTTTATGTGTCTTATATTAAAAAGTATTAATATTTTATCCAAAAAAAGCATTAGCGCTCCGCCCGGTGAACTGGGCGGAGCGCGTGATCTGTGCCTGGGAGGAGTATTTGGGCACCCTCCCCGAGTGCTGCCAGACTCAGCTTTTCACCGTCTGGAACCCCCCAAAGGGCACCGCTATCGCGGTGGGCTCTCGCAGGAGCCCGGTGAGGGGGGAGCAATGCCACCCCCCCCTTTTTTACGTCACATGACCCGCATACCATGGTTGCCGGCCGAATGCCGGCCCTGTATGCCCCCTGCGGGCGGGGTGGGTTGGGTAATGCTGGCCACTCGATCGTGGCCGTTGCTGGTGGATGCCTGCCAGCATCAGCCTGGGGCTGGCTAACCCACAGGTCCCCTTGGTGGGGAGCAAGCGATCAGGAACGAGCCCCCGAAGGATAACCTCGTTCCGATCAACTACCTAAACTGAATAATTCAGTGCAGGATAGCTGAGGTTAATCGTTATTAATTAACCTAAGCGGGTTATAACACAGATAAAAATATATGTCAATAGTTTAAAAAAATAAATTATATGTTATTCTTTTAAAGAAGCATTTGATAAGCATTTTATTACATGTAATGCAGTTGTAACACTTTATTATTCATAATTCCAAATTCTACATTCTGCATTCAATATTCATCATTAAATATTTCCCGCATTTTGCGGGACCCTCGCCTCGATTCGGCGAAGCGGGCCGCCAAAGGCGGTGGCTTAATTCAGGATTATTATGTCAGGACATAGCAAGTGGGCGACCACTAAAAGAAAAAAAGAAGTTATAGATGCCAAAAGAGGTAAGGTATTTACCAAAATGGCAAAACTGATTACTATTGCGGCACGCGATGGCGGCGGCGACCCAAACTCAAATCCCAGTTTACGCACAGCTATTGATAATGCCAAAGCGGTTAGTTTGCCAAAAGAAAATATCGAGCGCGCTATACAGCGAGGCGCAGGTGGGGGAGATAGCAACAAAATTGAAGAAATTATTTATGAGGCTTACGGCCCGGGTGGTATGGCTATGATTATTGAGTGTTTAACTGACAACAAAAATAGAACGGTGGCGGAAGTTAAAGCAATATTAAATAAACTGGGCGGATCTTTTGCCTCTGCCGGTAGTGTAGCCTATCTTTTTAATAAAAAAGGCGAGATATTTATTGATGGAGGCAAGAACTCAAAAAGCGCTGATGAGCTAGAGGAAGCGATAATTGAGTCTGGAGCTGATGATTTTGAGCAAGATGATAGCAGTTATATGGTATATACTAGTCAACAAAGCTTGCACACGGTTAAAAAAGCACTTGAGGACGCAGGCGTAGTAGTTGAATCGGCCGAGCTAACTTATATTGCAAATACTTATAACGAAGTTGATTTAAACAAAAAAGATTCCGCCGAAAAGCTACTCGACACTCTCGATGATCTAGATGATGTTAATAAAGTGTATAATAATATTATTATATAATAAATTGTGGAGAAGAAATGTTAAATGAAAATTTTACTAATAGTCCAGCTTCACCAAGCGGAAATGAAGGCGAAGAGCGGGTATACCCGAAAGATTATCAATTAAATAATGGAGAAAAATTATCAGAAGAGCAGTTGGGAGAGTTAATGGGACAAACCAATAAGTATCTAATGAGACGAACTAGAGAAGCGGATATCAGTAGCGATGAACAAAAATTGAGAGAATATAGAGGAGCAATCAAGATATTACGTGAAGAGCTTGAAAAAATGAACAAATAATGGCTCTATTAAACCATAGAATTGTCTGTTTTTAAATACAAGTAAGCTGATTGCGAGTATTTTTTAAAATTGCCAAAGAAACTAAAATCGGGCTTTAGTGCCCGATTTTTAGTTTCTGTTACAAGAGATTGGAAATGTGCAAAAGATAAATAAACACACCCAGTGGGATGATAAATATTGCCCAACCAAGGGCAAGCCCAACAGGTGAGCCCCATTCATCCCATCTGTATCTTTTGCGCGACCAATACTTTGGGTCGCTCATAGCGTCATATACCGCTTTTTCGACCTCTACAGAGTATTTTTTATGGTCTTCTTTGTCCATAGTAACTCCAAATTAATTAATCATGCAGTAGCTATCTGACCGACCGCAAGATAGTTTGGAGCCCTTGATTTGTCGGAACTAATGTCCCTGCGCTGGATGCCTCTTTATGTACCCCAAGGGCAGGACAGGCATATCTAACCCAACGCTTAAAGTATAACAAATTACGATCGGTAGTAAACCAATGGGGTTTTTACAAACCCGATAAAAATTGATAATATTTTGTATATGGGCATAGAAAATGGACAACCAAATTACGATCATGAGTTTGAGCCTTCGGGTGATTTTGATCCCGCAGAGCAAATCCGCGAGCAACACCGTGCCATATCAGAGAATCTTGTTCAGCTTAGGGCCGAACTCGTATCCGCAGAGAACTTAGATGAAGAGCAGAGCAAAAGGTTCTTTGGACTTGGAGCTTATTTTGGGCGCAAAAAATTTTTAGAACAGATTTCGCGAATTGCCGAAGAAATTTCTAGCTATCAAAACGCGTATCGGATTAACATCGAAGATGTCGGTATGTATCTTGCCGATATTCGCGAGAATGCTGATTGCAGGCAATACCTTCTGCAACACGATCAGCTTTCAGTTGATGAGGCTGAAAAACTATCTAACGAGGAGGTTAGGTTAAAGCTCGCGGCGTATCAAAGAGTAATTTCGGCCAAATTTTCCGATGCTACTGAGATTAACAAATTAATTCGTGCGGGCTACTTGACTCTTTCTGAGGCGAGCTCGGAAAACGCAGATGAATATCTAGATCGGGCAAGGGCAGATTTGCATCGTCAACAGAACAAAGAGTATCAACGGGGTGAGAGGCTCGAGCCTATTAATCTCTGTTTCATTAGACGTAGCGAATATTTGCCAGAGATAGAAGATGGTGTCGCCTATGTCCGAACTCCAATTTCCGCAGTAGATGATCCAGATAATCCCCATCTGGCGCGTATCTCTTCACATTGGTCTGTAAACCACGCGGCCAGTGACCCCGGTTTGTATGGGAAATATGGCAATGGAGTAATAATCGCCTGCGAGGGGGATCGTTTTATCGAGGGCAATGGTTTGCCGAAGCGGATTGAATATAATGATGTTTATTGGCTACACGATATCGCTCTTCCTGCTGGTAGCAAAATATTTTGTCAGCATGGTTATCTATCAGAGCAACAGATAGAAGAGTATAATGCGGCTGGGTTGGAGGTGGTATTTGTAGATGACATTAAAAATCATGATGAGATACAAAATTCGATTGCCTCTTGGGGTTACAGTAGTGTAGAGGTAGATCGTGGCTTAAAGGAGTTTGCTAGCCGACTTAATATCGAGTATGGCGAGCATTCGGGAGACGAAACGGACATTGCCACCCGCCTAGTCCTTTCGGTAATATTGGCCATCAGGGAGTTTCGCCTTGGCAACCCCCAAGTAACAAATGAGATTGTGAATAGTAAATACGATGAGTGTATCGAAGGAATTGCCAAAACGATGGGCATGAACCCCAGGGCAAAAGAACAGATTGGAAAAATTAAAGAATTATTATGCCCTGTGGTCAAGAAACTACTAAGTGTCGCGGCCTAAATGTCCACAAGAAATAATAAGCAGAATATTATATCTTGCGTTATTTGTTTATTTCCGAAAGCTTGTTTGCATGTCAACACCGTGCAAAATAATTAATTTGATAAAGATTATCTATGCCAAAAAAATGGTTTAAGGCAAAAACATACGGTTATGGCTGGTATTCCGCCACTTGGCAGGGCTGGTTTTGTATTCTTGGTTATATATCCATTCTAGCCGCCTCAAGCCGGTTATTAGAATATAATATTGCGATCTACTTAGTTCCATTCATACTAATAGTTTTTCTTACTACTGGCCTCCTAATATATGTCTGTTACAAAAAGGGTGAACCCGCCTCTTGGCGCTGGGGCGAAGATGATGAAAAATAACATAGTGGGATAAT